>NZ_JBSGWV010000007.1:0-187924 GCF_053609105.1 Streptomyces sp. NPDC054975 | reverse complement strand
TCGTGGACCACTGAGCGGATGCCCCGGCCTGGTGAGGTCACCCGTACGCCCCGGCCTCCTTGCCGCCCGCCGGTCCAGGACATCGCATGGAGTGCGAGAGGCGGGTCCACCGGGGCTCGCCCATGGCCGGTGAGCCCTCTCAGGTGCCCGCCGGGCAGGACGAAGGGACCCGCTGTGTACGTGCGCACGCTGTATGCGACTGGAGATCCGACCAAGCTCGACGGCGCGGTCGACGCGATCTCCTCCGAAGGCCGGGCCATGCTGTCGGAGCAACCGGGATTCCGGGGTGTCGGGCTGTTCGTCGACCGAGAGCTCGGCAAGCTGCTGACGGGAACCTGGTGGGAGGACGAGAGGTCCCGCCAGGACAGCGACGAGCAGCTGCGCGAGCGGCGGGCCGCGCTGCTCGCGCCGTTCGCCCAGACCGTGGCCGTCGACAACTGGGAGGCGGCGGTCGCCAAGCCTCCACGGTCCGCCGGACCCGGAGCGTGGTTCCGGCTGGCACGGCTGGAGTTCGACCCGGCCGGCACGGACCTCCTGGTGGACACCTTCCGGGACATGGCACTGCCCCGACTCGATGGCATGCGCGGCTTCGAGGGCGGATCCCTGCTCGTCGACCGTGCCAAGGGCCGGGCGAGTGTGGGTGTCGTCTGGAGTGACCACGACGCGCTGACGGCCTCCCGCGGCGGCGTCGCGGCGATCAGGGGCGAGGCCACCGCGAAGGCGCACGTGACCACGCGGAGCATCGAGGAGTTCGAGGTGGTCTTCGCCTCCGTGACCCGCCCTTCCTGAACCGGGGGGCGCGGCTCGTCGCTCACAAAAACTGACCAGGAAACGAAGAGCAACCTGGCCGATTTCACAGCTCTGCCGCCCAGCTCGGCTGAGCACACGCCCTTACTCCTGGCCTCTCCCCCGGCCTTCCTCTACCACCACCTCCCGACCTGGGGTCGGTGTCCCCTGCTACCGGCAACGGCTCCAGGTCCCGCAGCCCGGCGTCCGCGACAGCCTGCATCTCCCGCGCGGAACCCTGGTGAAGCAGTGCCCCCACACCACCGCCGCCTTCACGATCTGATGCCGCGTTGCCGCTACCGCCGCCACCTCCGCGGCGACCCATGCCAGTAGTACACCGATTGACCTGCCCGCCTTCTGCACTGGCAGGCCGACGCCCCGCCGACCGGTCGGCATTTCCCGCCGCGTGCTGCCATGCGGCTCCCCAGATCCCCGAGATCGCCTGGTAGGCGTCCACACGCGGTCCTGGGAACGCCCTCAAGAACCGCACTGTGTGAAGCCCCCAGGGGCAGGGCCCTGGGGCGACGGATTGCCCGGCTGATCGGTTTGGCGGGTTGCGGCTTCGTCGATCTCTCGGGAGACCAACGCGGGGTGGTCGGTGTCCCGCCTAGGAACCGGTCGATCGCTGGGGCGGTCTGCACAGTCGGTGGCCGCGTCGAGCAGAGCCTGGATCTTGCGGGAGAAGGCGGGGCCAGGCAGGGGCAACTCGCTTCCAGGTTCGCGGAGGTAGCCGACGGCGAGGGCGGTAGGCATGTACTCCATCAGTTCGGTGACCACGGGGGCAGGGGCAGGTCCTGGCCGCGCTCATGTGGCGAAGGCACTCAACACCGGCTCATGAGGAGCAGGAGCGCTCTCGCACAACGGCCAAGACCGCGGCCCTGCTGCCTTCCCTCGGCCCGTGCATGCACGGTCGCCGGCGATCGTCGCCAAAGCGGTCGGGACCACCCTCAGCTCATGATCAGCACATCCTGCGGGTGCGTAACCGCCTTGACATCCACCTCGTCGATCTCGTCGAACACCGCCACGTCCCAGAACGGTGCATCGGGCTGCATGACCAGCACCATCACCGTCCAGGACCGAGCGCGGCGGGGACGACCAAGGACCGGACGGTGGGCCATTCACGGTTGCCGGGTGGGTAGGCGTACGCGGTCACGCGGGACCCGCCTCCTCGCAATCGAACACCAAGGTGACGCTCTGCGACGACTCCCCAGATCTGTGCCAGAACCGAGGTGCGAGAACGAATGTCGGCGAGTGCTGGCAGCAGGGCTGATGCGTTCTTGGGTTGTGAGATGTAGATGTGGTGGCTCGCGCGCTTGGGCAAGGTATGACTGGTCGTGGTCACGTGGACCGAACCGTACGTGGACGTGGCAGCCACCGTGTACGAGGCAGGGCGCAGCGCCCGGGTGAGTTGCGTCGCAGCCGTTGGCTGTGGCCGTGCCGGTCATTGTCCGCAGCCGTTCGGGGGATAGGCGGCCCGCATGCGGTGCGTATTGCGCCGGGTCAGGGCATCCCTTGGGGGGACGTAAGGGAGAGATGATGCCGCTCTATCTGTCGAGGTTCAGCTATACACCGGAGACTTGGGCGAGGCTGATCGTCCACCCCGAGGACCGCGCAAAGGCCGCTCAGGCGTACATCGAGTCCGTCGGCGGGAAGCTCCACGGCTTCTGGTACGCCTTCGGCACGCACGACGGCTACAACCTGTGGGAGGCGCCCGACAACGTGTCCATGGCCGGGGTTGCGCTGGCGATCAGTGGAGGCGGCGCGCTCAGCTCGTTCGAGACGACAGTTCTCCTGAGCGTCGATGAAACCATGGATGCCCTGCGCAAGGCCGAACGGGTCCAGTACCGGGCACCGGGCGCGTAGCGGTCGAGGGCTGAAGCGTTTGGCGCACGCCCTTATGGCGGCCCCACTGCCACGCCCTACGCACGGGAAGTCGACGGCAACACGGGCCGGTGCCGTGGGCGCGGTCGGGCGCCTGGCGGCCGGCGGCGACGCCGAGGATCCGCTGGACGGTGGCGAGCGGGGTGTCGGCGATGTCCCCGACGGTGTTGATCCCGAAGCGGGCGAGCGCGCGGGCGGAGGCGGGGCCGATCCCGGGGAGCGCGGCGGCCGGCTTTGGGCGGAGGCACGCGGCGATGTCGTACGGGGTGTTGCCGGCGACGGTGCTCGTGCCGGGCGCGGTGCCGGCGGCCGCCATCGCCGCGACCATCCGGGAAGGACCGACGCCCACGCTCGATTGGACCCCGTACAGCGCGAGCGCGCGCAGCCGTGCGACGGCGGCAAGGCCTGCGGGATCGCGGTCCCTTCTCGGGGGGGAGGCGGTGTGGCGCAACGCAGACGAGGGTCGGCTTGTGCAGCTCAGCGTGCGGACCGCCAAGGCTGGTCGCTGCAACAGGTGTGGTGTCATCGCCGGTTCGAGTACTCGAAGAACGAGGGGCGCGGTGCGGGGCGGGCACGGCGCCGTGGGGTCGTGACAGGACCTCCGTCCCGGTCGGCCCCACCGCTTCGAGGAGCCGTCGGCTCGATCAGCCGCCGGTCTTCGAGCCCTGGGAGCCTGCCGCGGCCGCCGGCTGAGGGTTATGGGCCGTCAGAAACCCTGCCTCAACGGCCGAATGGGTCGAGGCGCTCTTGCGGACCGGTCCTACGCTGGAGGCATGGCCACTGATCCCTTGTTGAGACAAGGCCCCGATTCGACGGATCTGGTCCTGCGCGCGGGCCCGGCCGGGCCGGCGTGGAACGTGCTGACCTCGGCGGGGTCGGCGCTGTTGACTCCGCTCGTCCTGGGCGTGCCGACCCTGCTCGTCGCCTTCTGGATGGCGCTGGCCGGGGCGCAGGCGTCGACCGTGTTCGTGGTGGTGGGGGTGATCGCCGGGCTGGAGTACCTGATCGGCTGGCTGGCGCTGGTCTTTTCCCGGGCCCGGGACATCCTGCGGGTGGAGTTCGCGCCGACAGGGGTGCCAGCGTCCCTGCGGTTGGTCCGGGCCGCCGGGCCGGACGACTGGCTGCCCGTCGACACCCTGCGCGAGGTGCGGCTGACGCACGAGGTGGTGGAGCCTTACCAGGGGGACCGCAAGCCGGCCGTCTCCAAGCTCGCGCTGGAACTCCTCCTGCGGAGCGGCCCGGAGCGGATCGCCCCGCTCCCGTTCGGCGGCGACCCGCAGCGGCTCGCCGACGCACTGGAGGCCCTGCTCGGCCCGGCTGCGGTCGTGGTGGAGCTGCGCACCGAGCGCAGCACGCGCGACCAGCCGCGGTCGAACTCGAGCTGGTTCTCCGGCGGTTCGGCCTCGGCCGGCTCGGGTGGCGGCTGACCCCAGGCTGACCGTGGCGCTCCCCGGCCGTCTGGGAGGTGCCTATAGGTCGGCGGGGTCCAGGACGTCGTGTTCGAAGGCCCGGTCGGCGGCCAAGGACTTCGCGATCGGCTGCGTCTGGACGGTGCGCGGGTCCTGGCCGCGGGCGCGGGCGTGCAGGGCGCGGCCGACGGCGCCGAAGAGCCGGACGAGCATGGACATGGGTGTCTCTGCGATGTCGCCGATGGTGTGCAGGCCGTAGGTGCGCAGCTTGCCCGCGGGCGCCGGACCGACGCCGTAGAGGGCCGCAAGCGGGCGCGGCCCCAGCCACTGCTCGACTGACCGAATCCGACCGACCGCGGCAAGCTGCGATCGAAGATCCACCTGATCTGCGGCCGAGACGGACTACCGCTGTCCCTCGGCATCTCCGGCGTGAGCAAGCACGACAGTCTGGGCTTGGAGCCGCTCGTGCGCGGCAGCCCGCCCCTCCGCTCCCGCCGCGGTCCCCGGCGCCGACGGCCGGCGCAACTGCATGCGGACCAAGGGCTACGGCTACGACTACGTGCGTCGATGGCTCCGCATGCGTGGCGTCCGCGACCGCATCGTTCGCAAGGGCATCGATTCCTCACAGCGGCTGGGCCGGCCTCGCTGGGTTGTCGAAAGAACCGTGTCCTGGCTGGCAGGATGCCGACGGCTCCGCCGCCGCTACCAACGCAAAGCCGAACACTTCCTCGCCTTCGTCGGCATAGCCGCAGCCCTCATCGGCTATCGCTGGCTGATCCGGTGAGCCAGTCGGTCGGGCGTAGAAGTCGGGCAACACCGGTGGGCGGGTGCCGGGCAGGATTGCGGACGGTCAGGCGGTCTAAGGGTTCAACCCGCTGGGCTCTCAGCCGCATCAGGCACGGACGAGTCCTCCTCCGTCGTGAACTTCGTCCTTGTTCGATTCGTCCCACGGAGGTTCGCGCCGACGAGGTTCACGTGTGTCAGGTCGGCATCGGTGAGGTTCGCGCCCTGAAGGTCGGCTCCCGCGAGGTCAGCACCTTCGAGGTTCGCATTGGTGAGGTTGTGTCGAGTGAGGTTCGCGCCTGTGAGACGGGCATCGTCGAGTTCTGCACCGGTGAGGTCTGCCCTGCGGAGGTCAGAGCGCATCAGACGGGTTCCCGACAGAGTCGATCCGCTCATATTCACCTCCCTGAGCTGCGAATCCCGTACCACGGCACACACACCTGTCACGGCATCAACAGGCGCCGTGCGCACCCTTCTGTGAGGTGATAAGCCGCACGGGTACCGAGAAGGAGTGGCACGAAAGCTCGCTGCGACTGCCGCCGCCGAGCTCTCCTGCGGATGCAAGTTCCGGGTGCGCTCCAGAAGGACGGGAAGCTCGACGTCGACCACATGGTCCCGCGCGCCGGGGCCTGGGCCTTAGGTGGCGAACGGGTTGATGTGGCCGGGCAACTGCTGCCCCGGGCGCAGGAACCGCTGGCGGCCCTGTTCGTCGCGCACCGCGAGGAACCCGGCGGCCATCAGGCGCTGTGCGATCGTCCCGCGGCGCATCGCGCCCACCTTGAACGCCACGGTGAAGAGAAGCCCGACCACCCCGCCGGAGGCGATCGCTTCGACCAGCGGCCTGTCGATGAGCAGAAGGACGGTAAGGACCACACAGAGGAGGTAGCACTTCACCTTCTGGCTCCGGTCGGCGACGTACTGGGCCATGAGGTCGAAGGTGATGAGGTCCTTCAGCACGGCCACGGCACCGACCGCTTCGGGGAGCGGCTTCAGCCAGCCCTGCTCCAGCCCTGGCACTCTCCCGCCGCTGCCCGCCTGCGGATGGGCGGTGATGGTGGCCGCCTCGCGGACGCGCGCGTCGGGCTGCGGGTCCCGGTACATGCGGACCTGGACAAGCGAGTTCTTGAACCCGGTCCTGTACGCCATGCCGTACGTGTAGCCGTAATGCTCCGCCACGTGCGCCAGGGCGGCCGCCTTCGGAGTGGAGCCCTGGGGAGCGATTTCGACGATCTCCTGCTGTCGGGCGATCTGCTGGAGCATCCCCGCTATGTGACGTTCTACGGACATCCTGTTCCCCGCCCCCTGGGACCCCGCGCCTGGGGCCGACCGACGCACAGCGTAGTAGCGCTGGTTCATGTTCTTCACGACCAGGCCCTCGACGCCCGAGACGTCCAGTCCAGTCACTCCCGCGCCCTGGACCGGGTCGGTGGTCATCGGGCACAGCGCCCGCGGCGCGGTCAGTGCGCGGGTAGCTAGGGTCTGTAAAGATTTTGGTGTAACTGAGTTGGTTGGTCGGATCAGATTCGGTTGTGGGTGAGGCGTCCGTCGAAGGCCTGCAGGGCCCGCTACCAGCGGTTGGTTTAACGCCTGCGGCCGGTGCCGGTCGGGCGAGATCACCGCGAGGTACACGCACTTCAGAGCCGCTGCTTCGGGGGGGAAAATGGCATCGTGCCCTGACCACCCGGCGTCACAGCTCCTAGGATTCTCGCTGATGTCCTAAGCGCCGGACGTAGCGTTGTACTCCAGCTGCGGGTCCGGCGATTCCGGTGCGGGACCTCCAAGTGCCCACGTCAGACGTTCATGGAGCAGATATCCGGTCTCACCCATCATGGCCAGCGCACCGAGCGACTGCGTTCCATCCTGACCGCAGTCGGCCTCGCCCTGGCTGGTCGGGCCCGCGCCCGGCTGGCTGCCGTGTTCGGCATGTCCATCAGCCGGAGTCGGTTTTGCGCCTGGTCGAGGCGGTCATCAGCAGTTCACTTTCGTCAAGCGCGGGCGGGGATGTGGCCCGAGTGGAGCGTTCCGGTTCCACCTCCGTGATTTCGGAGGCTGAGCGGAGTAGGTCTCCCACCGGCATCTGGAACATGTGCTCCAGGACGAGAGACGTGGGAGCGTAGGGCGCCGTCTTGACGCCCCCGAGCCTCAGCAAGCGCTCGTATTGCCGCGGCCGCGGTCTTCTCCTCGTCGAGAGGCTCGCCAGCCGATGGGGTGTCGATGAAGGCGGGAGTCTTGTCTGGTGCGAGATGGACTACCGCGCCGGACCGACGCTGTCTGCGCAGCAGACGTTGACCTTTGAGCGCCAGCCCTTCCCGCAGATCTACCGACCTGCGCGGGCACGGCCCGGATGTTCGTCCGCCGCCAGGCGACGGCCGGCGGTTGGAAGGGCGACGTGGAGGGGGCGGCTCGTGCCATCGGCGTCGCTGCGACCATCATCAAGGAGCCGACCCAGCTCGGCCTCGCTGTCGGCGAGGACGGAGCCCTGCTTGTTGAGATCGAGGACGCTCAGCGGGGCTCCACAACCGCCGACCAGGTCATTGCTTCCTTCTTCCAGCACCTGACGGGTGCCCAGCTGTACTGGTCCGATACCTCGACCGATCGTGCCGCGAGGGCAGCCCTCCCGGTGCGGCGCGTCGAGCGTGTCGGAGGTCCAGCATGATGCTCGTCTTACCCGAGACCGCTCCGGCGGTGCTGCTGGATGCAGCCCCAGCCTGTGAACAGCTGCTGCGTCGGCTGCTCGCCAGCCTCACCGACATCGAGGCTGACAAGACCTTCGACGCCGACCTTGTTCTCGTCCAAGAGGCGTTCGACACGCCGTCGACCTCTTCCGAGCGAGAGATCGGCGAGCGGGCACAGGCCCTGTCCGCCGTGCTGGCGCGCTGCGTTCAAGAGGTCCGTCGTCGTGGCCTGCTCCTCGAAGACCACGTCGTCTCCCTCGTACGCCAGGCCGAGGCGGCCATAGGCGCCACGTTCCCTGAGCTTCACGCCGCACTGCGGCGGCGCGCGGTCATAGCCGAAGCGCTGCTCGATCTGCTCGGCACCTAGACCGCTCTCCCCGCAGCTGCTCGTCACGAAATCGCGGCGGGGAGAGCACACCACCAGGGGATCATGATGAAAAGGAAATCGCTCCCGACGAGGGAGCCGTTCGAGGCCCTGGCCGCGATCGTGCCGCCGCCGGCCGCGCCGGCACCGGTGAACCTGTTCGGTGCGAAGCTCGGCGACACCTTCGATCGGCGCTTCGACCCGGCCCGCCTCTGCCGGCTGGGCGCTCTTCCGGCGGCCAGCGAGGCGCAGGAGAAGGAGGCCACCTCGTGAACACGCTTCGACGGCAGCGGTCTGCGGCCTTGTGGGACGATCTGTACGCGGCTCCCGACGTCAACTTCGCATCGATCCCTCGGACCGAAGTCGGCCAGTTCCAAGACCGTGTCGCCGCTGGCGCGGGCCAGGTCGTGATCGACGTGGGCACCGGCTTGGGCGAGTGGGCCTGCCGTGTGTCCAGGCTCGGGCTGACCGTCACCGGCTACGACTACTCGCCCGTTGCGATCGAATCGGCCCGCCGTCTTCAGCACAACCACGGTCCCCTCAGCTTCGAGATCCACGACTTCGACGCCGGCGCCATCCCGAGACGCCTCCAGCGCGACTCCGTGGAGATCGTGAGCTGTAGGCACGTCCTGCATTTTCTGGAGATGCCGCGGTTCATCGCCGACGCCCGTCGGTGGCTGCGCAAGGACGGTGTTCTGCACGTCACTACCGCGGTCACAGAGAAGATGCGCGACGGCCGCCACGTCGGTCTTCGCGAGGAGGAAGTCCGCGAACTCGCGAGGGGTTGGCGCGAGTCGACCGGTACGACCTTGACCCGCACGGCGAGATCACCGCCGTGGTTCTCCGCGGCCCCTACGCCTGACCCCTCCGCGTCCCGACCGCAGCCGCGGCACTTCAGCCTCTCCCACACCGACCCAACCGCTCGTGGCCAAGGCGGTGTTGGAGCTCTGACCGAAGAGGAAGAGCATGTGCACCCGTAGGCCTCCCTGTCCTCCAGCCGACTCCCCCGAACTGCTGCTGAGCGGGAGGATCGTGCACCCGTACCGCCCCGCCGTGAGGGGCGCAGCGTGAGGCGCGCGGCCACTTCCGACCCCTTAGAATGGCCGGTACCCCGCAAACCAGTCGACGCGGCCACGCGGACGCGGGTGGGCGCGGAGCTGGCGGAAGCGGTACAACGCGGGCGCTTCCATCCGCGACCTCGCGCGGCAGAGCGGGCGCTCCTACACCTTCGTGCACACCCTCCTCACCGAGGTGGGCGTCACCTTCCGTCAGAGAGGCGGATGACCCCTCCCTGATCAGCCCCTCTCCGAGAGCGGGGTCGAGCCACTTCACCCCCGAACCGGGCGGAGAAGAAGTGCAACCCGCACGCTCGTGAATAACACGCGGTCTGGAAGGCGTTGCGGATAGGGTGATCGGATGTTCGAAGTTCGTCGCGCCGGCCCGTACGACGGGGACGCACTCGGTGAGATCCACGCCGCAGCCTGGGAAGTGGCCTATGCCCCCTTCTTCGCTCCGGAGTTCGCTGCACGTGCGGTCCAGAGCAGGCGGACACGATGGCACGAACGGACCGCGCAGGCAGCCGCGACGATCCTGCTGGCCGAACTCGACAGCCGCCCCCTGGCACTGTCCGTCTTCAGCCCGTCCTCAACCCGGCCAGGTCTTGCCGAGATCCACTCCTTCTACAGCCACCCTGACAGTTGGGGCAGCGGCGTCGCCGCCGCATTGATGGCCGAGACGCTGCGCCGCGTGCGCAACGACGGGTTCGCCCAAGTGCACCTGTGGACGCTGCGCGACACTCCACAATCCCGTCGCTTCTACAGCAAGTGCGGCTTTACCGAGAGCGGTACCGCACGCACCTTCGACTTTGGCGATGGAAACCCCCTTGACCAGGTCGAATACGAGCGGGTGTGTTGATACCCACAGAGGGGCTTTCACCGTCTCCCCGCCGCTGAAGGGCTCAGTCACAGCTGACCTCTGCCGCCAGCAACCCCGGGTCCGGCTGAACGCGTCGCGTTCACGGCCACGCCAGTGCCGTCTTTCCTCGCCAACATCTCTAAGCCTATGGACCACCGTCTGCCTCCGAAACCCAACGACAAACGCTGTCCTTAGACGTCAACGAAGCCACCCCCTCGCCCCTCGCGGCGGAACCCCGAAATCATTCAGCGGATGACCGAGCACTGAGCGACGGACCAAGCAGATCCAGCCCAGCCATTCGTTCAATGCGACCGGGATGAGGAACCTTCGTGCCGCCGACGGAGATCTCCGGAGGGCGCCGACCGGCGCGAGCCCATGTGCCCGCGGCAGGTCACCTCGTCCTAGCCTCACCGCGCACTGCCATCCACCTCACGTAGGCACCCGGGTCCGATCAGAGAGTTCTACGAGCAGATCGCCTAAGCAGAAGCCTCGTGTCGGTATCGAAGCGCCCCAACCGACTGGTGTGCTTCACCATCAGCGGCCTGTGCAGGTCTCCGACACTGCCTGGACCGACCACGCCCATGCGTGCTCGCCATCGAACACCGGGACGACGACCAAGTCCTCACCGCCGTCCAGGGCGGCCACCCGCGCCTCGCCGAGCGGGGCGAGCAGGGCGAGTGGAAGACGCGCAGGCAGGAACGGGGCCTTGTCGCGGCCGCCCTCACGGGCCAGCGTGACAGCCTCGTCCGACCCGAGCGGCACCGCCGCCAGGGATTCGTCGGAGGCGATGAGACGGCAGATGGCATCGGTACGGATCAGGTTTCCGCTCGTACCCTTCTCTTCGGCGCGGTCCGTACCCAGGCCGGCCCAAGCCGCCTATTGAGGCGCCGTGATCCTCCTGCCGCCCCACCGCGCCAAGGGTCCCTGTGTTCTCGGCGCCATCCGTCAACGGCCGAACGGGCCGTTCGGGACGTGGCTCGAGCCGTTCGCCGGCAAGGGCGACGACCTGGCCCCAAGGGCATCGGCTTTCCCGCGCTGAGGACGAGAGTGGACCGGTGAGGAATTCGCTTTTCCGCTGGACCCCGTCACCGCCCATGCCTCCCTGCAGGAAGTCAGCCCACGTGAGCAATCGGACGCCCGAATGGCCTTGCCCCCACATGACGACCACGACGGTGCGACTGGGGGCTGTCCAGTCGATCAAGCCGGTCGTGATCTTCGGGAATCTGGCACAGTCAAGGCGCCGCGGAGCGAAGTCCGTCGGATCAGTCGACGATCGGCTTGCGGTGGTCGCTGGAACCCTACGCTCTCGTAGCGGTGCGGCGTTCGCTTCAAAATGCACCCGGCGGTAGACGTGAACGTGCACCACGCGCCATGGCCGGCCTTGCGGGGGTGTCATGGAGTGGCATTGCCGCCTCGGCCGAGATCCTCGAGGAACTGCCGTTGGTCGTCCAGGAATCCGTCCGCGAAGAGCGAACGGGGGGAGAAGAGCGCGGTGAGGGTGGTCTTGAGGTCCGACTGCTCGATGGACCGTTTGAGCAGTGAATGGGCCCCGTCCGGGTATCGCTTGACCGTCAATGCACCGCCTCCGTCCAGCGCCCTGCGGTAGCCGCGCTCCGTGTCGGCGGTGTCCACGTTGATGTCGTGGCCTGCGAGGGTCAGCAATACGGGTACGCCGCGCAGAGCGCGGAGATCCTGCGTGGCGTCCGCGGTGTAGTTCTTGGAGATGAAACCCCAGCGATCGGCGGTCATACCGTCCGCGTCCCCGCCCATCGCCCTGACGTACTCCTCGAATGTCGCGTCGCGTTCCAGCAGCCGACGGGTCGTCTCGCTCCTGGTGATCTCGGCCTTGGTGCGGACCGCCGACGCGCCGTCGGCGTGCAGCTGGGCGAGAAGGTTGTAGCGGCCCTGCTGGAGCCAGTTGATCGCAGGCGAGACGGCGATGACAAAGCTTACGGGCGTCTTGGCGGCGATCTTCGGTACGACCCAGCCCGCCTGACTGGCGCCCCAGAGCCCGATCCGGTCGCCATCGATGTCCGGGCGGGCACGCGCCCAGGCGATGGCCGCGGCTGCCTCGTCGGCCCGGTCGTCCATGGACTGGTCGAGCCAGTCGCCGGGTGCACCCGCGACGCCGGGCTTGTCCCAGGACAGTGAGGCGTACCCGGCCTTGGCGTTCGCTTCCCACATGGGCTTGTAGCCGTCGTCGTGGGTGGCGTCGATGGGGCCGTCGCCGTGGACGTACACGACCAGGCCATGGCGCTCGCGGCCGTCCTTGGGGGCGGCCAGTACGCCGTTGAGGGTATGGCCGCCGTGGCGGATCGAGACCCGCCGCACGTCCATGTCGTAGGAGTTCTGCCTCAGCACCACACCGGTGAGGCCGGCGGCCACGACCAGGACGGTGACGAGTGACCACGCGGCGGCGCGGAGCCCGCGCCTTCGGGGCTGGGTCTTGGGGCACATGAGATCTGACCGCCTCTGTTCGGGGTTACGCGGCCCCGAAACTATCACCACAGGAACGGCCGTATAAGAAGTGATAGTTTTCGTGTGAGGCTGGACGAAGAAGTGGGGGCACGGACATGGGACTGGAAACCACGGGTGCCGGTACTGGGCCGGTGACGGTACGGCGGGGCGTTCCAGCGGGAGCCGAGCAGCGGGCGGCTGAGCTGTACTGGGACGCCTTCGGCCGCAAACTCGGCCCCGCCCTGAATCCGCCGGACAAGGCGGTGCCCTTCCTCACCGCCCACCTGAACGCCGACCGCGCGGTCTGCGCGCTCCTCGACGGGCAGCTCGTCGGCCTCGCCGGCTACCAGCTCGGTGGCCGGGCTCTCACCGGGGGATCAGCCTCCGCCGTACTCCGCGCGTACGGACATCTGCGGGGGCTGCACCGACTCCTGCTCCTCGCCCTGTTCGAACGCAAGCCGGCCCCGGGGCAGCTCGTCATGGACGGAATTGCCGTGGACCCGGGCATACGCGGCCACGGCGTCGGGAGCCTGCTCATCGAGGAAGTGGCCGCCGTCGCGGCGGAGCAGGGCTGCCGGGAGATCAGACTGGACGTGATCGACACCAATCCGCGCGCCAGGGACCTGTACGAGCGGCGCGGCTTCACGGCCGTACGGACCGAGCACACGCCCTACCTGCGCAGACTGATGGGCTTCAATGCGGTGACCACCATGCACCGCCCCATCGGAACGAGAGGAACGACAAGGCCGTGAGCGCCGAGACGGACCACATCGAGATCCCCACCCGCATGCTCGTCCACGCGCTCATCCGCGAGGACGGCACCGTCGGCGCGCACGAGCTGTACACCGTCGCCAACACCCTCGGCATGAGCGACCAGCAGGTACGGCTGTGCATCAAACGCCTCGTGGCCGAAGGCCGGTTCACCCATGAGGGCCGAGGCCGCAAGGCGAAACTGCACGCCACCGAAGACACCACGCGTACCCTCGCCCCGAACGCCGACTTCCTCCGGCACGCGTTCCAGCAGGACGCCGGGCTCGCGCCCTGGGACGGTGTCTGGCATCTGGCCGCCTTCGCGGTGCCCGAATCGGCGCGCACGGCCCGGGACTCCCTGCGCGAGACGCTCGTCCACCTCGGGGGCGCCCCGCTCCAGGGCGGACTGTACGTCTGCGCCAACGCCTGGGAACCGTACGTCGAAGAAGCGGCCCACCGCCTCGGCGCCCACAGCGCGCTCACCCTCCTCACCACGACGGACCTGCGAAGGGGCGCCACCCAGGAGCCCGCCGAACTCGCCCGCCACCTGTGGCCCCTGCAGGAGATCGCCGAGCGCTACCACCGCCTCAGCCGCCTCGCCCAGCCCCGCCTGGCCCGGCTCACCGGCTGCGACCGGCTCTCCCCCTCCGCGCTCCTCACCATCACGGTCGAACTAGCCGCCGAACTCAGTCGCGCCATGGAACCCGACCCACTCCTGCCACCTCAACTCCTGCCCCAGCCATGGCCCGGCACCCAGGCCCGGGAACTCATCGCCCGGTGCTGGGCCGCCCTGCACCACCGAGAACACGGCGAAGCCCGCCCGGCCCTCTTCCGCCTCTACGCCGACATCACCCGAGAAGTAGCAGACCGTGCCGCGCACTGAAAATGGGTGAGGCGCCGCGAGAGCCCCCATCCGGGCAGACGGGCACCAGATCAACGTCGTGCGCCTTGATGCGTACAGACCGGTGCACGTTCGGGCGTCAGCCGACAAGAGGTCGTAGGAGCGGTGCGGATTCGCAGTCCCGGTGTACAACCGAGCGGTCTCTGCGCCGTGCTCGCGAAGAAACCGCATCCCGTCCAGCAGCAGGGTCCTCCCAAGTCCCAGACGCCTCGACTCTGTCCGGACGCTCAATTCTTCGACTTCACCGTCAGTGGGAACCCGCCGACGGAGGGAGCACAGGGCGACGCCGGCCAGGTCTGCCCCATCCCAAGCAGCCCGCCAGCAGGCCGGATCGGCCGTAGCGAGAAGCTCTCGAACGTCCGCCCCTCGGCTAGAGCGGCATCCGCATGCGAATCAACGACTGTCTTCAAGGCCGCACGGTAGGTCGGATCGACGGCACCGGCTCGAATGCTGGCTGGCAACGGCTTGCCGTCGGGGCGCTCCCGGAGGTCGGCCAACCCCAGCTCTACCAGGCTGAAGACACGCCGGACGCGCCACCGCTGCTCGAAGTACAGCTGGCTGCCGGCGGCGTCGAGGCGGCAGGCGGCGCGGGCGGCGCAGTCTTCCTCCGCCCGCGCACCGCGGCGAACGCGGACGACGACGGCCAGAAGGAGCATCCACATGGCGGCACCAGGATCACCGACGTTCGCGACGCGCGGAGGGGCAACGCGCCCTTGCAGGGCATATCTCTCCTACGCCGCCCGCCATTGCCCTCCGCAGGGCCCGCCCCCGGTTGTCCCTGTAGGCCTGGACCTGTCCAGCCAGGGCCTGCCCAGCGGATCAGAGGACTGCCGGCGTGTCCGCTCCTTGCTGTCTGCCGTGGGCCGGGGTGATATTGCTCTGCCGTCCTCCCTGCCCCGCTGACCAGCATCGTGTGACAGCGGACATCACAAATGTCCGCCGCAGCCCATATTCGAAGAGTCCCGTCGCGGGCTCAGATCTGTTGGTCATCGCTGTGGCGGCCGAGGCTGCGGCCGAAGCGTTCGGAGAGGGCGGGCATCAGGCTCTCGCCGTCGGCTGGGCGGTCCAGGCCGAAGACGTAGCCGGGGAAGTCCAGGTCCTTCTGCACCGCCCAGATCGCCTCGTGGTCATCGGGCGGGAGGATACGCACCGGGTCGCCGACGGCGACCCAGCCGATCGGCACCAGTGAGTCGGCGGGAAGCGCGGTGCGCAGGTGCACGATGCCGTTGATCCGCACCTCGGAGCGGGTACCGATCCGTGCTCCGTTGAAGACGCGGCTGCCGGTGGCCAGGAAAACCTCGTCCTCAACCCGGCAGCCGGTCAGGTAGGAGGTCGGGCCCACCAGCACCTGACGTCCCACGATCAGCGGATCGCGTCGGGTACCGCGCAGGACCGCGTTCTCCATCACGATGCTGCCGTCTCCCAGTTCCACCGGCCCGCCCTCTGCGGTGAGAACCGCACCGAACAGCACCCTGCACCCGGCCCCCACGCGCACGTCCCCGCACAGCGTGGCGGTGGGAGCGACGTAGGCCGTGGGGTGGACGGAGGGCGAACGGCCCTCATGAGTAAGAAGCATGGCCGTGATCACGCAGTCCTTTCGTGTACCTGGCGGTGTTGCCGGGATCTGGTCATGAGGTCGGGGAGCCGGTCAAGGCATGGACATGCTGGGCGAATTCGGCGCGTTGCCGACCGGTCAGTGCCGCGTACAGCGGTGCCTGCATCTCGTCGGTGAGCTGCTCGGCACGCTGCCACCGGGAAGTCGAGGCCGCGTCGGCCGGAGGTGGCGCTTGCCAGCCGTAGTGCGTCGCCTGCTCGACGCCGAGGTTGACGACCATGGCCTCGCGGGCGCTCAGCCCGCACAGGCGTACCGCCGCCAGATGGCAGGCGCCACGGTGTTCCCGTAGTACGTGTATCCGCTGCATGGCCGCGCCGACCGGGTCGTCGCCGGGGCAGGGTTGGGCGCGCCATCCGGCGAACAGAGGCAGCCCGTCGGCGTCGGCGGCGTCGATCAGCTGCTGTGCCAGGTGGTTGAAGTGGTCCACGTCGAGATGGGTGGGGATGTGTGCGCGCCCCCACGTGCGGATGGCCTGTGCGTAGCAGGCGGCGGCTTCCTGCGGCGGCATCACGGACCGTCCGGCCTCCCACCCGGCGATGACCAGAGCGGGGCCGAGGAAGCCCTGTATCGCCTGGACCACCGAAGCGGGTGCCTCGCCGAGCACCCCGAATCGTCCGCGGCAGTAGAAGCCACGCCCCGGGGCGAAGCCGGCACGCAGGCCGATGGCGGCGGTCGCCCCGTCAGACATGAACTCGTCACCGAAGTCGTGGACAGGCCGGGCAACCGCCGAGATGCAGTCGAAGATTTCCATGCGCTGAAGGTCGCTCACCTCAACTCAGTAGGTCAAGAGGATGATTTCTGATGGGACGCTTTAGGTAATCTATCGAGTCATGCTGGATATCCGCCGTCTGTACATGCTCAAGACCGTCGCCGCCCGCGGTTCCATCACCGCGGCCGCGCAGTCCTTGGGCCTTTCTGCCGGTGCCGTCTCCCAGCAGCTGGCCGCACTGAGACACGATGTGGGGGCCGATCTGCTGCGTCCCGACGGGCGGACCGTCGCGCTCACCGAGGCGGGCCGCGTCCTGCTCGAACATGCCGAGAAAATCCTCGCTGCCATGGAGGAGGCCGAGTGCGCCGTGGCAGCGGTCAAGGGCACGGTCGGCACCACCGCCACACTCGCCGCGTTGCCCTCGACCCTCGCCCAGATCGTGGCCCCCGCGCTGACCGCACTGGGCTCACACCATCCGCAGCTCGCCGTGACCCTGCTCGTCACCGACCAGGCCCAACTGCCCGAACTCACCCTCGGCACCGTCGACGTGGTACTGGGCCAGCGCTACCACCACATGCCACAGAACACACACCGAGGCGTCGAGATCTCGCCGCTGCTCGACGACCCGCTGCTCATCGTCACCCCCGCCGACGGATCCCGCGGGCGTCCCCTCGCCCTGCGCGAACTGGCCTCACACAACCTCGTCCTGCCGCCGGCGACCACCGACTGCGGACAGGCCATCTGGCAGGCCTGCCACCAGGCCGGCTTCACACCCACCACCCGCTACACCACCACCGACATCACCGCCCAACTCACCCTCGCCCGCACAGGCCTCGCCACCGCACTCATCCCCCAAACAGCCATCGACCCAGCCACACCCGGAATCCACACCACGCCCATCAAGGACCACCCGATCCAGCGCCTGCTGTTCGCCGCCACCCGCCACACCAAAACGACCAACCCCACGACCACGGCCATCATCACGGCACTGTCCACAGCGGCACGACAGGACCGCACCGCTCACGTCCCGTAGGGCGGAGTCGTCCCGAACTGCGACACAACACCTACGAAGTCCCGATATGGCTGCGTCGAAGCGCTACGCATCGTTGCCGCGAGCGGTGGACAAGCCTGAGCCAGGACGCGGGGAGCCCACTATCCATGCCGTCCGTGCCGTCACGTTGAGGCCGCGCACCCTGTTCTTGATCACGAAGGCTGGGGTAAGGGACCAGGAGGTGAACTGGAGGCGGTCGTACGACACCACCTGCATGCAGGCTCGCGGGCACCGCGAGTCCGTTCCTGTTGTGACCCCATGCCCAGCCGAGCCGTCGTTCCAGCCGAAGAACCTGGACACGAACCCGTTGCCGTCTCTCGGCCGAGGACGGCGTACATCGGTCTACACGGATGCCCGGCGGCGACTGAGTCGCAAGACCGGTTCTTGCTGATCCGCCGCCGGTCGACGGGCCGCTGCGCCGGCCAGGGGGCTCGACATCGAGGGCGTCGACGGCCAGGACCTCACCTTCACCTGCGCCCAGGATCGGCTGAACCCGGAACTCAATGTCCGCACCGTTCTCATCGCCGCGTGGCAGAAAACCACGCTCGCCCGCGAGATGAGCACCGCCGTAGCCACCGCCGTAGCCCCGCGCTTCCCCGGCGCGATCGCCTCCCCGATCCGCCGCTCGGTCCACGTCGGCAAGGCCCGACTTCAACGAGCGACACGCCCGACGCCCCCGGCCGGATCCACGCCTGACCGCCGCGAGTGGACCTGTTACCGGTTCCAGCCTGCGCCGCAGGCCGTGGCGTCCCGGGCGTACCGCTGCATGTCCTCGGCCGGAACGTTGTGGTCACGGGCCTACGGGAGGCAGACCACCTCGACCTGCTGGACCAGGTTGTTGCCGAAGCCGCCCCGGTTCCAGGTGGCCGCGAGCGGCTGGGTGTGCCCGGCGGCGTCGGTGGCGCGGACGGCAAGGCGGTACGGGCCCGGGGTCGCCGTCCAGGTGGCGTGCCACGCGGCCCACGCCCAGGGCCGTGCCGGGTCGGCGGTCACCTCGGCGTCGGTCCAGGTCTCCGCGCCGTCGCTGCTGAGCTCCACGCGGACCACCGGGCCGTGGCCGGACCAGGCGCGCCCGGCGAGCGGGACGGGCCCGGGCCGGACGATGCGAGTGCGGGTCATGAAGTCGGGGAAGCCCGGCGGGATCATCAGGGCCCGGGGCGCGATGACCTCCACGGGCTCCCCCAGCTCGTCGGGGGTCTGCCGGTAGCGGTAGGCGACGGCCTGCTGGAAGCCGGTGAAGGGGGTGTCGGTGACGGTGATGTCACGCAGCCACTTGACGCTCGCCATGCCGTACCAGCCGGGCACGACCAAGCGCAGCGGATAGCCGTGCTGGGGCGGCAGCGGACCGCCGTTCATGGCGTACGCCACCAGCACGCCCCGGGCCGGATCGGCCGCGACGTCGAGCGGTAGGCCGCGCTGGTAGTCCTGCTCGGTGCCGCGTTCGACACCGTGGTCGGCGCCGGTGAAGACCGCGTCGACGGCGCCCTCGGCGGTTCCCGCGTCGGCGAGCAGGTCGGCCAGCGGTACGCCGGTCCAGTCGGCGGTGCCGACAGCCTCGACGAGCCAGGGCTGGCTGACCGGGCGGGGCGCGAGCTGGGCCCGGCCGTTGCCCGCGCACTCCAGGGTGACCCGGTGGGTGACGGCCGGGCGCGCCCGCAGGGCCGCCAGGTCGAGGCTGAGGGGGCGGCGGACCAGTCCGCCTACCGTGAGCCGCCACGCATCGGCGTCGGCGTCAGGGATGTCGTAGTGGACCAGGACGTAGTGGAGGCCTGGCGGGCTGGTGTCGTAGCGCAGGGCTTCGAGTGGCAGGCCGTGGTTGCGGGCGGCGAGGGCCAGCTCCGCGGTGCTGATGCCCTCGCCGGCTCCGGCGACGCGGCCCGGTGCGCTGACGTCCCTGAGGTCCGGGGTGCCGTCCATGTCTCCATGGTGCGCCGCCGGCCGATTCCGCTCATCCGCTGGCCTCCGCCGGCCCGCGGGGGGGGGCATGGCCCGTCCGGACAACTGGCTTGATCATCTTGATGTGACATGGCTTCCCAGTCTGTCTCCAGGCCCATGGCGAAGGCATGCATGCGGGGCAGGTCCGCGGTGCAGGCGGTGTTCATCCAGTCATTGAGGTGCCGACCGGAACAGGTCTGAAGGATCTTTGCGAACCACGGACGTGCTCGTGGAGGGCCTTCAGTTCAGGGCAGCCGGCAAGGACGGTGGCGCATTGCCGGCATTCCCCGTCGGCCAGGTTCTCGGGGTGCCGCATCATCCGGCCGGTGACCCGGCGGCTTCGTGGTGGTGCGGGTGGGAGAACGCGGGTACGTCGGCGGCGTCTGGGGCGCAGGTCGCCGCTGATGATCTGGTAGCTCCCGCGGTAGCCGAGGTTCTGAAGCTCAGCAAGCAGCTGGATGGCGTTGGCGTGCCCTTCGGACCAGAGCTCGTCCAGGTAGGGCTTGTCGGGGTCGAGCTGGCCGGCCCGGGGCTGGCGCCCGCCGGTCAGGAGCTGTTCGGAGACTGCCGCGTACGCGTGACGCCGCCGAAGACACGCCACAGCTTCCCCAAAGGAACCAAGATCGCGAACGGTGATCGCGGGGTGACGGGTTGTCAGTGGCGGGTGCTTTCATGGATCTCTGGCGCGGGAAAGCGCCACCACGATCAGTGAGGGGGATGCTGCTGTGCCGTTCATCAGGGCGTACAGGAGGGCCGATGGGACGCCGGTCCGGGAACACTCGCGGTTGCCTGCCGGTGCGCGACGGCAGACCGCGATCGCCTTCGGGATCGTGGCGGTGGTGGTCATCTTCGCGAACTCGGGCACGGCAGCCACCGGCTCGCCGGGCACGGAGCGGTTACCGAAGCCCGAATCGCCGGCGGTGACCTACCCGATCAAATGGCCGCACGCAGACAGGCCGACGCCCCGGTCCACGCCAGCCGTGAAATATCCGATCAAGTGGCCTGGGTGGAAGGAATCGGCTCCGCGGCCGACGCCGACCGTGTCGTACCCGATCAAGTGGGAGCGCAACGGCGATGGACAGTGAGCCGGTATCGGCCCCCACGGACGGACGCCTCCGCTACGCCTCAGCCCCGGTCGGACGCGTGAGGGGCAGCAGGTCCGACCGCGTCGCCGGAGGGGTTCCAGTCCTCGATGGCGAACACGGCGACGTCCACGATGGCGCCGACCCTTCGTCCCAGCGCCGTCCCGAACGTGCCCCGCCAGGAGATGTCCCCGACCTGGCCGTCCAGGACGAAGTAGGAGGCTTCGTCCGGCGCGGCGACCCATACCGTCACGTCTGTCCCACGCACCTCGGCCGTGACAAAGGTGGCCTTCGCTATGGCGTCCCTCACGTCGCCGGGGATGTCTGGGTCGGTTCCCAAGTCCTCCCACACCGACTTGGCGGCGCACTCGACACTGTCCGGCTGGGGCGGGTGGGCTTCGCGGTCCGCCGCTTCCCACAGCTGGTCGAGTTCGCGGTCGATCCTTTCGGTCTCTGCCTCGGCGTCGGCGTCCGCGCCCCACCGGATCCGGTCGGCGAACTTCAGGCCGAGGAAAGCGACGGCGTCTTTGGTCGGCAGCTTCAGCCCGCTCATCGCGTTGTAGAGGCTCGAGCGGCCTTTGCCCCGGTACCCCGGCGCATCGTCGACGAAGTCGCGCAGGGACGGAAAGTTGGCTCGGCGGTGCAGTTCGTGGAGCCGATCGTTGAGGGCGCGGTGCGCGCCCGGCGGCAGGTCGGGCTTCTTGAGGGGGCGTCCCATCGGCTGCTGCTCCGTTGTGTGGTCGTTGGGTGTGGGGGGCGGGCTCGTCCTGCCCTGCCACCAGGTACGGGCCCACCGCGCGAGCCAGACAAGGACGGCGACGATGAGGCCCGCCGCGGTGTTCTCGACAACGTTCATGATCCGAGAATTTCAGGCGCCTCGTGCGGATTGGACAGTTCTGGACGCCGGACCTGAAACCGCTCGCCATCGCTTCAGGCCAGGGTCCGTCCTTTTTCAGAGAGAGGACACCCGTGCTGTTCTGCCAGCGGCAGAACAGCGGCCGGACCGGACCCGACGATCACTACTGTCCAGTCGCATGAGGACGATTACGACGCGTACGGTCGAGTACCCGGCCGACGGTTTGACGATGACCGGGCACCTCGCGCTCCCGGCCGGTGGCGACCGCCGGCCCGCGGTGCTGCTCGGACCAGAGGGCATGGGGCTCAGCGACGTCGAGCGCCGCCGGGCCGACGCTCTCGCCGAACTGGGATATGTAGCGCTCGCCTTCGACCTTCACGGCGGGCGTTATCTGAGTGACCCCGAGGAAATGCTGGGCCGTTGCATGCCACTGCTCGCCGATCCTGACCGGATGCGGGAGATCGGCCATGCGGCACTCGACGTGTTACGCACCGAGCCCCGGACCGACCCCGACCACATCGCCGCCATCGGCTACGGAACCGGGGGCGCCATCGCGCTGGAACTCGGGCGCGACGGCGTCGACCTGCGCGCGATCGGGACAGTCAACGCAACTACCACCGGCCGACCGGGCGAGGCAGCACGCATCCGCTGCCCGGTGTGGGCCGGGGTCGGATCGGAAGACCCGATCATGGCGCCCGCGCAACGAAACGCGTTCACCGCCGAGATGCAGGCCGCAGGCGTCGACTGGCGCCTCACCGTCTACGGCGGAGCCCTGCACGCCTTCCACCACCCGACGGTCGACCACCCCACGGTCCCCGGCGTCGGCTACCACCCACAGCACGCACAACGAGCCTGGCGCGACGTCATCGACCTGCTCGCCGAGTGCCTGCCCCTGACGAACGACCCGGGGGCATGACCCGGGCAAACCCGGCGGTGGCAGGCCTGGTCGGCGTCGTGCACCGACAGCGTCCTCCCCTCAAGCCCTCCCAGCAGACCCGCATCCGGACAGCTGAAACGCCGACATCGACCAGGTGGCCGACCGCGGGGGCCTGCTGCCAGCTTTGTTCACCGGTAGCGGCTCTGGCTCAACTTCTGGGGAACGGCTCCACGGCACAGGGCCGCGTCAGGTGCACTCACCGTTCAGGTGATCGCGAGCCGCAGTCACGTAGGCGGCGATAGCCGTGGTGAGGTAACGGTGCTCATTACGAGCCGCCTGCGCGGAGGCAGCGTTGGAGTAGTCCCCCTGCCGAGCAGCCAGACGCATCTGAAACGCCACGCCGGCGACCTCCTGGGCCAGGTCAGCGACGTGCTGGGGCCCTTCGAACTGGACGACGGCGAGGGGCGCCAGCAAGGCGTCATCCCTCTCCGCAGCCTCGGCCCGCAGCACAACGGCGCGTGCTGCAACGCTTGCACGGTCGTTGGGGGCAGCGGCGGTGTGGGTGAGTTCGGCGCGAGCCTCGGCGAGCGTGACGGTGCGCCGCGTCCCATATGCGCACGATTCAGCAGCGTGTAAGAAGGCGGCGTAGGCGTCCCGCTGGTGCTGTCAGCGGACTGCGTCTACGGGACCGCGGTGGGCTCCGTGCCCTTGGTGCCGGTCCGAGGCCAGGGCGTCAGCTAGTCGCGCCTCGGGATCGCCAGTGACGTGTTGTACGGAGCGTCCTGCCGGCCAGGTCGAAATTCCGTCGTCCAGCCACCGCGGAACGACGTGGAAGTGCAGGTGGGGCACTGACTGCTCCGATCCCGGGCCGCTGGCGCTGAGGATGTTCACACCTGAGGCGTTCAAGGCCGTCCGCGCGGCCCCGGCCACGCGCTGAACCAGCGCCGTCACCACGGCGAGGACGTCGGGCGGGGTCTCAAAGATGTCCGCGTAGTGGAACGTGGGAACCACCAGAGTGTGACCCGGCGCCAGAGGATTCAGCGGAGTAAAGGCACAGGCCACCGGACCACAAGCCACCCAGCTCGCGGTGCCTTCGCCGATGAGCTCGCAGAAGACGCAGTCCATATGACCGAACCTGCCAGATACGGGTTGTCACTCGCCAACCAATTCAGGATCTTGGCGAAGACGGCCGGGATGCCGGGATGGCCCACGTGTGCACAGAAGCTGCGCCAGAACCAGAGAGCCGGCACCGCTTGTCGTCGAGTTGGGCCACCGCGTGTCGATCACCGGCGCGAGTTTGTTGTTGGGAACCGGCACCCCTTCGGGGCGAGTGGGCCCGTGTCCGGCGCCGCGATGATGTCCTAACGTTCCCTTGGGGACGGTTCCCAGACCGAGCAGTCGTGGGCAAAGAACACCCGCCGCGGGTCGAACTCGGCAAGGCGGTTCAGCCAGTGTTGGTAAGCGGGAAGCGGCTGTTCCACGCTGTCGAGCGCGGCCCTGCGAGCCAACTGGTCGGACGCGAACTGAGAGGCGAAGTCATGCGCCTGGCCGGCGAGGACGACGGTGCCGTCGCTTCGCCGGAGGACCAGCGACTGGTGTCCGTCGGTGTGTCCTGGAGTGGGAAGGATCCAGACCCCTGGCCAGACCTCTGCCTCACCGGCGAGTTCCTCATAGACCGCGCCGGGGAAGTCGATGAGCTCGTCGACGGTGTAATCGCCTCGCCTGGCCGTTGCCAGCTCGACATCCTGAACCCAGATGGGCTTGCCTCCCAGCAAGGGGTTGCCTCCGCAGTGGTCGAAGTGGAGGTGGCAGTTCACAACGAGGGTGATGTCGGCAAGGGTTAACCCAGCGGTGGACAACGCATCCTGCAACGGGCGGCGTCGCGGCCGGTAATGCGCTTCGGTCTCCGGGTCGGCGGCGCCGATGCCGGTGTCGAAGAGGATCACTCCCCGATCGTGCTCCACCAGATAGGCGAGTGCGGGTTCGACCCGTGGTTGCGCACTGCCGGTCTCGGATGCGGGCCGGATGAAGTACCCCAGGTCGAGTCGACGCACTGCCATGTTCTTCCCCATTAGGCCATCGTGGCAGGTCGCTGTGTGCCTTCCAGGCCGTTTGCCGACAGCAGAAGTCTCTTGCTGAGCCCGCAGAAAACGTCGTGTTCGCCGGCGCGGGCACGAGTGGCGGCCGCGGCCGTTCTACGGGGTCCATGCGAACGGGGCCCCGACGGCCGGCATCGCGGCCAGGTGGCCACCTCACACCGTCCGGCCCACCGAGAACTGCTGTCGAACGCCTCAGGGCAACGCGAGCCGGGGGCGGACGTTTCGCGCGTGCGGCGGCCGGCCGTGTACCTGCCTCCTTCGCTCAGGACGTCACCGAAGGCGGGTGACCTCGACCCGGGGACACTAGGCCGGGCCGGCCAGGGCCAGGGCAGCCAAGGCCAGGGCGCCCCCTCGCAGCGGCTCCATCCCATCACCCGCTCGCAGCGGCTCCCCCTGGTCGACCCTGCGGACCTGGGCGAGCGGTTGTGGACCCCTGCCGGGGTACTCCCGCCGGCCGTCGTGCCTCCCGAGGCGTCCTCCAAGGCTGTGATTGATCCCGCTCGCGCAGAGGAACCTCTGCCAAAGGCCGCCTGGGCCCGTGTTGCCGTCGGCATCAGCCGCCGTCCGGTGTCGGGCGGATGAGCAGCAGGGCGATGTCGTCGTGACGGAGTGCGTCCTGTTCAGCGTGGTGGACGAGCGTGTCGGCGAGGTCGTCCAGGGTCTGGGCGTCGGCCTGGGCCAGGTGCTGGGCGAGCTGGTCGGTGGTGACGTCGATGTCGGTACCGGGGGTTTCCACGAGCCCGTCGGTGTACAGCGCGAGGACTGCTCCCGGCGGGAAGGGGACCTCGGTTGTCGAGTAGTCGGCGTTGGGGTCGATGCCGAGCAGCAGCCCTGGTGGCAGGCGGAGGATTTCGGTGCGTCCGTCGGGATGGCGCAGCAGCGGTGGAGGGTGGCCGGCGTTGGCCAGCAGGGCGCGGTGGCGGGGCAGGTCGAGGTGCGCGATCAGGCAGCTGGTGAACAGTCCTGGGTCGAGGTCGGTCATGAGGCGGTTGGTGCGGGCCAGGACGGCGCCGGGGGACGTGCCGGCCGTGGCGTGGGCGTGCACGGCGGTGCGGACCTGGCCCATGAGGGCGGCGGCGGCCGGGTCGTGGCCCTGGACGTCGCCGATGGCCGCGACGGCCGTCGAGGGCGGGCAGCGGATGAGGTCGTAGAAGTCGCCGCCGATCTCCGTGCCGTGCCCGGCGGGAAGGTAGCGGGCGGCGACGTCCACGCCCCGGATGCGAGGCAGCGTGTGGGGCAGCAGGCCGGTTTGCAGGGTGCGGGCGAGGGTGTGTGTGGCGTCGTAGAGGCGGGCGCGGTCCAGGGCTTGGGCGATCAGCCCGGCCAGGGAGGTGAGGATGGCCCGTTCTGCCGGGGGGAAGGGGCGCGGCTGGTCGTAGGAGAGAATGAGAGCGCCGATGGGGCGTCCGGAGGCGGTCAGCGGCAGAAAGGCCCAGGCGTTCCTGTCCTCGTAGCGGGGCGCGTCGGGGTAGGCGCGCTGGAAGTCGCCGAAGGTGGGGAAGAAGGCGGGGGCGCCGGTGGACAGGGCGTGGGTGGTCGGGCCGGCGGCGGCCAAAGGAATGCCGTCGAAGCGGTCGACGAAGTCGGTGGTGTAGCCGCGGTGGCCGATGATGTGCAGCCGACCCTCGCCCGTGGTCATCAGGACCAGGCCCTGGGGACCGAAGGCAGGCACGATCTGATCGGCGAGCCGTTCGGCCACATCGCGCACCCCCACGGCTTCGGTGAGAGCGGTTGCCAGATGCGTCAGGAGATACAGTCCCGTCGCGCTCACCGGTCCGCCCGGAGAGCGGGGCTGTGCTCCGGTACTGGTGGGGAGCGGCTGCGCAGCGGGGGTGATGTGCACGCTGACACCGCTGTCACCGGGGTACAGCTGGAAGAACAGCGGGGTGTTCGGAGGGCACACGGCGGTGAAGGAAGTCGGCTGGCGGGTGATCATCGCCGCGCGGTAGCAGTCCTCGAAAAGCGGGTTGTTGAGCCACAGCAGCACTTCCCACGGGCGTCTTCCCACCAAAGAAGCGGCGCCGGCGTTCACCAAGCCGGCAGCGGCAGGGTTGATGAAGGTGAGCCTGCCCTCGAGATCCAGGGCACAGCAGCCGAGCGGGAGGCGTTCGGTGAAGCCCAGCGCGGCCATGGCCTGGGCGGGGTCGGCCTGGGTGAGCTGCGCGGCAAGCAGCCGGGGCTCCGCAGGAGCTGACAGCGGATGGCCCTGCCGGGCGGCTTGCTCGCACAGATCCGCCGCGCGTCGGCAGCGCGTGGTGATCGTGCCGCGTTCCTCCGCGCTGAGCTGCGGCGGGTGCCAGATCGGCCACAGCAGCACGATGCCGCCCCACAGGCCGACACCGCTGGCGACAGGCGCAGCGGCAAGCATGAAGTCGTACGGCAGCACGATCCCGAGCCTGGGGTAGCGGCGTGCCATCTCCTCCTGGCTGCCCAGCCACACCAGGCGCCGCTGCCGCATCGCATCCACGACAGGAATCGCAGCGTCCAGAGGGATCCGGGCCCACGGCGCGGCGATCCGTGGGGAGACACCGGACAGCAGTGCAAGGCGCAGCACCTGTTCACCGGGCTGCAGAAGGTACAGCAGGGCAACCGACGCACCGGTCTGTCGCACCACGTCGGCCACCAGCGACTCCAGGCGCTCCATGCCTTCCGAATCGACGTCAAGGCCAGCAGGCTGCCGCACGGCATTCACCCCGTCCTGGCGGCGGGCGGGGGTGGGGCCACGCCCGCGACTGAAGCGGTGCGGGCCACCTCGGCGCTGATACCCAGCCCGGCGCCCCTCTGCGCCCAGCTCACCCCCGCCTGCCGGTCCGCCCGCACCAACCGCCCTGCCAGATCCGGCACGCCTGCCACCGATGCGCTGTGCCACCTCACGCAACGCCGCCGCGACGGCAGCGCCGACACACGCTGGACGACGGCCCGCCCGTGAATAATAGGGGTCTCACCGGCCGTAGCCAGCCCTTTCCGGGCTGTGGCCGCCTCCAGCCAGCGGCGTCGTGCCCTCCAAGGCGCCCGCCGGTGCGCCGACCGGCAGTACCGGCGGCGACCCGCCGCCGACCCCGACAGCCGAGCCCCGCACTCACCACAGCGCATGTCACCCACATACGGACAATACGCCCGTGCTGCCGTGACGGCTTCCTACTGGCAGCGAGCCGGGGACGCAGGCCTCCGGAACGCCGACCGGGCCGCGCCCGTCGCCGCCCGTCCGGGCCCCTGTGATCAGGCGCGGCACGGGGGCGGTCCAAGCGTGGTACGGGGGCGTGACGAACAGGTGCCCTGCCCGGCGGCCGAGTGGTGGCACCGGCCACAGGCGCCTTACGCCTGCGCCTGCGCTCCGCGTTCCCCACCACGTACCTCGAGCTCCTCGACGGCCCCGCGGCGCCGTAGGCGGCCGTCTCCCCGGCCCCCTGAAGCAGTCTCCAGCCTCGGTAAGCCGCTCGACGCGCACCCGCTCCTCCGCCTACCGGCGCTCGCGCGCCCGAGTGCCCCGCTGCGCCGCGGTCGAGGCCGGGTTCCGGTCCCAGCTCCTGGTGGGCGTCGTCCTCATGCCGTCGATGCTGGCGGAGCAGGAATATGCCGCGCCACTGAACGTGTCTCCCGCTCCTCGCGCATCATCTCCAGGTACCGCTCAAGGGCATCCTGCTCCAGCTCCTTCTCGATGGCGCAAACGACCTTGAGCGCCCGGTCCTCGACCTCTTTCGGGTCTACGAGCCCAGAGAGCCGGCCACCCACCGCTGTCGGCAAACCGCCGAGAGCCAGCTCGCGGAGCGAACGGCCGCTGTTACCGCGGCGCTCCCGTGCCAGGACGAAGCCCGCGTCCTGGAACCCCGCCTCGTCCGGGTACTCCAGTGCGCTGCCTACGGTCGTCAGAACCTTGTGCTGCGCGGCGGCACCTCCTCGCCGCCCTCCTGGTGAAGCCGAGCGCGCCATCGTTCGAGCTGATATGCAGACCACACCCGTGTGTGCCCTTCCGTCTACATCGTCCGGCAGGTCCGTGGGGTCGGCCTCGCCAGGACCCCAGTCCTCCATGCGTTCGTAGTTGCGGCCGTCCACCGCGAACTGAAGATCACGCCAGGGGTCGGCTGTCCCGCAGGCTCGACGCCTACACCTCACAGGTAGCGGATGGGCGGCGGGGTTTGTCCGGTGTCCGGCTCTGCCGTCTCTTCCTCGGGTTCTTCGGTCGCGCGCAGTGGCAGGGGCAGGTTCTGGAACGGCAGCCACACCCGGTGCTGCGCGTCGCTCTCGCAGCATTCGTCGTAGTGGACGCCCACCTTGAAGTCGCTCGGCTTCACTGAGTCGGGGAAGGTGTTCTCGATCCGGCAGCTCATGACCAGCCGGCCGCCGGGGCGGAAATTGTTTCCGTCACTGTCGTTTTGCAGCTCCTCACAGCCGGAGTAGAACGCCCCGGCCGACAGCTCACACAGGCCAACCCCTTCAAGCGGGAGGCAATCAGGAAACTTCGACGGCTTGACGAAGAAACTGAAGCCCCAGTTGTGCCCCACCCACAGGCTGTTCGGGGCCGGAATCTCAGGGCGTCGGTCGTCCGTGACGGCCATTTCCACCGTCAGCGTCACGTGCACCTCGCCGGGCTTGTCGTACTGCCCACCGGCGCCGTTGACGTCCGTGGAAAATCCTCGCCAGGCGTATCCGTAGCGCCAGTCGTCGATGGTGACCGCGGTGAGCTTGGACGTCACAGGCTTCGGAGAAGGTGTCGCCTCGGGCGCGGGTACAGCAGCGGACGACGTCGGGCTGGAACTGGGGGTGGGAACCTGCTGCGTGACCGTGGCCGACGGCTTCGCGTCGGCCTTCTTCCCGGACGGGACGCCACAAGCCGTGGCGGTGACGAGTATGGCGACGGCCGCGAGGAAGCGGTGACGCACGATGACCCCCTGGTTGTGAGCTTGCTGAGGACGAAGAGTAGCGATCTCAAAGAGGGCCGGGTACACGAACCGAGCACCAGACGCTTCCTCCGCCACTCACGGCGACGCCTTAGCCGGACGGGCCGAATTCCGGGGCCCGCAGGGCTCCCCCTTCCGCTCCCTACAGAGCCGGGCACCGCTCATCCCGAAGCATGAACGGCGACGGTCAGGGTCGTGTCACCTGGCCGCAAACTGCTGGAATCCTGCGGGCGCGGGACACCCTGCGATCGGCTGCGCACGTCCCCTTGCCGCTCAGGGAGAGACGTAGCACGGCCATGGCAACAAGCGTTCCCGTGATCAGGAAGACGCTTAGGCGCCGGGCTGGCGTTGGAATGCGACCGGAGATCGCGGCGATCGCCGACCGCCGTAACCGTCTCTTCCGGCCTTCACCGCTCTTCACGCCCCCAGTCGCGTGAACGGCCATAGCCGTCATACAGCCGAGCAGCTAGATGGAACCAAGGGGCCACCTCGCACGCCCTCCGCTCAAATCCCCAAGGGCGCCGCGGGCTTCCTTCTCCTCGCAGTCGTACCAGTACACGCCTGCCATCGCAGGCACCCGCGGTGCCAGGCCTCCTGCGCCGTGGCAGCAGAGGTGGGCCGGCCCACCGGCTTCGACGGCCAGATCTGCAAACGCCCCAACGAAGACGAAGTCGAGCAGACGATCAACAAGCTCAAGTCCTACCGGGCCGCAGGGGTACGGTACGACAAGCCCGCCTACGTCTGACACGGGCCAGCCTCGATCCGTCCTGTGGCTCAGGCTGCGATCAGCCCGCCTCCACAGCATCAGCCCGCTTCACCAGGTCGGCCGCGATGTCATCCCAGTCCGGCCCGAACAACTCCAGGACCATGGCCTCGCGCATCAACCCGGGCTCGCCCGGCCGCTGCAACAGCACCAGCCGATACGAAAGGTTCCGAATCCAGACAGGCAAATTCCCGTCAACGTACTGCGGGCACAGCTCGCGCAGCATGCCGAGGATCGCGTCCGCATCAGCGAACGTCAGCTCTTCGACGAGGTAGTGCTCCCGGTGTTCCCGGCCGCACTCCGGCGTGGGCCGGTACTCGTCCCCGAAGAGGCAGCGGGCGTGCTCCGTCAGGGTGCTGTGCATGCCCGAAGCCTATGCCGTCATGATCCGTCGGACAGAACCCCGCCGTTGACACCGTTGATGACGCTCCCGTCACCGGCCGCCACCCGCCACCTGCGCGGCGGTGCCCTCTGGCAGCGTTCAGGCCCCGGCAGTATCACCGAGGCCACCGACCGTGTCGGCGACCCCACCGACCAAACCAAGGCCATCCACGCTGGCGCCCGACAGGCCCCCGACCGGCAGGCCGCCGACCGGATCAGCCACAGCCGGAGCGGCACCAACCGCAGCAGCGGCACCGACCATGACCGTGGCAACGAGAACACGCTTGATGATGTTGTCCATGCCCTGAGAACGATGCAGCCCAACCTCGGTCACCGCGTCGGGCCTACGTGTCGAAACCCTGGCGCGAGCCCGGTCATCGCCCGGGGCGCCTGGCACGCGAACCATCCGGACCCATCCACCCCGCAGGGCGGCACACCGCGCAGCTGTTACCTCTCGCCCTGCCTCCCAACCGCCGCCGCACCTTCCAGCGGCCGGATCGCCGCTCTGCGGCCGTGCGCACCTGGGCATGACCGCTGCCCCCCACGGCCTCGCGGACTGCCCGGCCCAGTCGGGCGCCCCACAAGTACTCGCCTTCAGGAGGGTCGTGACAGGCGGGGCCGGTGGTCGTTGTGGGGCGCCAGAGGTGACACCCGCTGCTCCGAGCCAAAAGTCGGGGTGTTCGGGGGGCGTTTGTTGGCCGGGCTCGGCCCTGTCCTTTGGTGCCTGGGCTTCTAGCATTCGACCACCCCCGCCCGCACCGGTGGGGCGCCCAGGGGATGGCACCTGACATGCACATGATGCTTCAACTGTTGTCGGCTGCACCACCCCACATTTCTGTACCACCAGCGCCTCGATCCACCGCAGCAGGTCCGTGACGGCCGCCACCCCGTGGCGCGCCGCACCCCCCACCCCGCGAGGCGGACACACCCCGTGCGCCCGCACTCGCCCGGCACCTAAGCAACGGATGGGAGAACCATGCGAATCCCCCTGCTGGTGAGCGGAGCGATCACCGCTCTGTTCGCCTCTGCCCTGCCCGCACAGGCAGGCCCCTCGTCGATCACCGACCCGCCCCCGGACCGGATCGTCATCGACATCGCCACGGTCAACGGCTCCGGCTGCCCGCTGGGCACCGCTGCCATCGCCGTGTCCGAGGACAACACCGCCTTCACCGTCACCTACAGCGAATACCTCGCCCAGGTCGGCGGCAACTCCTCCCCCACCGCCGCCCGCAGAAACTGCCAGCTCAACCTCCTCGTACACGTACCCCAGGGCTTCACCTACGCGATCGCCAGCGCCGACTACCGCGGCTACGCCTCACTCCAGCCCGGAGCAAGCAGCACCGAGAAGGCCTCGTACTACTTCCAGGGCTCGCCGAACACCGCATCGCGCACTCACACCTTCCGAGGCCCCTACGAGGACAACTGGCAGGCCACCGACACCACCGACTGGGCACAGCTCGTATGGGCACCCTGCGGCGTGCAGCGCAACTTCAACATCAACACCGAACTCCGGGTCAACGCCGGCACGTCGAACCCCGCCACCACCAGCTACATGACAATGGACTCCACCGACGGCGACATCAGCACCATCTATCACCTCGCATGGAAGCCATGCCCCGCCAGGTGAGCCGGCACCACTGACACCGCAGGGCCCCGGGCGGGAACCCCTTCCCGGCCGGGGCCCTGCCCCAGCTGCCCCCGTGCCCCGACGGACCCGGTGACCCGTACCCCGGCGCCCGACCGCGCAGCGACCCGCCACGGCGGCGCACGCACGGCGACCCACCACCCTCGCAGAACAGTCACAAACCGGGAACACCGCGTCCCGCGCGGGCACCCGTCACCAGCCCCCACCGCCGTCCTCAGCAATGCCAAAGCCACGGGCACAGATGAAGCCCGACAGCACCTCATTCAGCTGCCGCAGACAAGGCGCCTCGTGCGCGCGGGGCGTCTTGCGAGCCCGGCCATGGCTGCCGTGGCGCGGGGCCGGCCGGAAGGCTGGGGGCCGGGGGGACAAGCGGTGCCGGGCACTCGAGGGCCGGTGGTCAGCGTCGGAGCAGGGCGCAGACGAAGTCCTCCTGTACGGCGCGGACCTTGGCCAGCAGCTCGGGCTTGAGGCTCTTGCTGGTCTGGGTGTTGATCGAGAAGGTGAGGGACCGCTTGCCGTCCCCGGTGCCGGCCGCGAGCTGGGTGTAGCCGGGGAAGTTGCCGGTGTGGCCGTAGAGCGTTCCGCACCGTGTCGTGTAGCGGAAGATAGCCAGTCCGCCAGCGTTGACACCCGGGCCGGCGGGCTCCGATGCGGCGCCGGGAATGAAGGTTCGCTGATCGCGGCGGGTCTCTTGCGACAGGAAGCCGGGTCCACCCGCCCAGGCGGCGGCGAAGGCGCTCAGGTCTTTCGGTGTCGAGACGATTCCGCCGGAAGCCCACACGCCTGACGCGCTCAGGATCTCGCTGACGTCTTGCGGTCCGGCGGGTGGCGTCACCTCGTAGCCGTGCAGATAGGGCCTGGGAAGCCGGTACCCCTGGGGAAGGCTGGTCTGCCTCATGTCAAGGGGCCGGTACACGAGCTGCTCGAGCAGCTGCTCGTAGCGCTGTCCTGTAACCGCCTCGGCCATCAGCGCGACGGCGATGTTGTCGGAGTTCGAGTACGCGTACCGCGACCCCGGCGCGAACAGCAGATCCTCTTCGGCGACGAAGTCGAGAAGCCGGCGAGAGTCGAAGCGGTGCCGGGGGTCCTCCCGCAAGATCTCGACGAACGCCGGCGCCCTCGAGAAGTCGGGCAGACCGCTGGTGTGGTTGAGCAGCTGGCGCAGCGTCACCTGATGCCAAGCGGCCGGCAGAGAAGGCAGACGCTCGCCGATCGTGTCGCCGAGGTCCAGCTTGCCGCGGTCCACCAGGCGCAGGGCGACCGCTCCGCTGAAGGCCTTGGCGACGCTCGCGATCCGCATATGGTCGCCCGCACGGGGCGGCCGGCCGGTCCTGATGTCGGCGACACCCGCCCGGTAGAGGGCCGACCGGTCCCCCTGCCGCATCAGCACGATCACTCCTGGCGGTCCTCCGGCCGTGGAGACGAGGCCGTCAAGCAGCCTCTGCAGGGCCTTGTCCGAAGACGGCGGCGTGCCGGTGGCCTGCGCGGGGTGGACCAGAACGGCGAGCACCGCCGACACGGCCACGGCGGCGACAGGCAGGCGCAGACGTACGCGCGAGCGGGAACAGCCTGCAGAGTGTGCCGGCACGGGAGCTCCTTCACGGTCATGCCCGGGACTCCTGCGCCCGGTCAGGGTTCGACCCAGCATCAGACGCACCACCGCGACCTGCCCGCCCAATACTCCATCCGGCTCAGGCACCACCCCCGCCCGGCACGGCCCGGTCGCGGCGCCGGTGCCGCCTGACTCCCCATCGCATCCAGCGGTCAGGAACACCGCGGAGGAACAGTCGGCACACCAGCACGCGCACGGCGGCGCGGCGCTCCTCGTCGCATGAGGAGGCGCGAGACGAGCGCCTGACGGTCATCGGACACACCTCCCCCACCCCACCAGCGCATAGACGGTCCGACCGCTCCAGCCGCAAGGGGGCGTCACCACGGTCGGCGGCTGCCCGGGCCAGGTCGGCCGGACACTGTCGGACGCGGTACGGGAATTCGCTGCCGGTGGCACGCGGGACAGGACGCCGAACGCCGGCCCCGGAGGGCCGGGCCGTACGCGTGCGGCCCCAGGCGATGACAGCGCGGCTGCCTCGGGGCTTGTCCGATGCCGGAGACAAGATCGATTGTCAGTGGCAGGTGAGACGGTAGAACCATCAAGCCGCAGGACGGGGAGCTTTAATGTCAGGTAGTCAGAACTACATCAATCACGTCGCCCTTGTGCTGGATGCCAGTTCGTCCATGTCACACCTGAGCCGCAAGGTCGTCGACGTCGCCGACCAGCAGATCGCCTACCTTGCCCGTAGGTCCAGGGAACTCGAGCAGGAGACCCGCGTCACGGTCTACGTCTTCGCCGATACCGTGGAATGCGTCATCTACGACAAAGACGTCCTGCGGATGCCGTCCCTGAAGCAGCTCTACCGGACCGGCGGCATGACCGCCCTGCTGGCCGCCGCACTGAAGTCCCAGCGGGAACTGGCACAGACCGCCCAGCTGTACGGTGACCACAGCTTCCTGACCTTCGTACTCACGGACGGACAGGAAAACGCGAGTCACCGCTGCCCCGATGCCCCCGCCAAAAACCCACGCGAACTCGTGACTGCCGTATCCCAGATGATCGGAACACAACAGGACAACTGGACACTGGCCGTCCTCGTGCCCGACCAGATGGGCAAACGCGAAGCCATGCAGTGCGGCTTCCCGAGGGAAAACATCGCCATCTGGGACGCCACCAGCACCCAAGGCCTGGAAGAAGCCGGACACGTCATCCGGGAAGCCACCGAGAAATTCATGGTAGGCCGCGCCCAAGGCATCCGAGGATCACGGGCGGTGTTCTCCACCGGTGCGGAGGCCGTCAACAAAGACACCATCAAGGCAGCCGGCCTCACCCCGGTGGACCCCTCGCAGTACCACCTGATCCCCGTCGCACGTGACGCGGCGATCCGGGACTGGGTCACTGAATCCGGCCACACCTACCGCACAGGCCATGCCTACTACCAGCTGAGCAAGCCGGAAAAGGTCCAGGCCCGCAAGCAGATCGCGGTACTGGAGAAGAAGACCGACAAAATCTACACAGGGCCCGAAGCCCGAACCCTCCTCGGACTCCCCGACACCGAAGTACGCGTCAAGCCCGACCACAACGACGACTTCACCATCTTCATTCAAAGCACCAGCGTCAACCGCAAACTCGTCCCCCACACACGACTCCTCCTGATGAGCTGACACCACCCACGCCGGAAGCCCGGCGGCCCCGCCGGGCTTCCGGCAGCGCCGCCACCGCCACCCAGCCCCCGCGGCGAGGGCCCCGGACCGGCTACAACCGCTGCGCCGCAAGGCCGCCGAACATCCGTCAACGCCTGTTTCTCATCCCAGCCCCGGTGAGGGGCGGGGTACAGCTGAGTGTTTAGGGTGCAGACGCGCGTCGCACTGGTGCGCCGACGACGGCTCCCCATGCGGATCGGCAGCGCCGAAGACCACCCTAAGCGAGTGGTCGCACCAGGCGTTCTGGGTGAACTTCAAGAGGCGTCCGCGGCTCGCTGGGCAACTTGGATCCGGTGCCATCCTCCGACTTGGTACCGAGCACGAGTGCCAGGGCGGGTACAACGGTCATGCTGCCGCCGAAGACCGCCTAGGCGGAGAGGGTGAGAGCGGCGGCGACCGCCCCGAGTACGACGGGAAGTAGGCACAGCTCCATCGGCGCTCCCGCGTTTCCTTGGGCTCGGATGCCGGATGGATTCGGGATGCCTTCAGGCGCTCATGCCGCCGCCTGGCTCTGGCCGCCGTCGCTGTGGCCGGCGGGACGCACGTGATACGTGGTGCCGCCGACCAGTCGGCCGTCTTCGGTTTCCTGCAGGACGCTCAGTTCGCCGTGGCCGTCATACCCGTCGGGATCCACATGGATGGGAAGGCCGATGTTGAAGGCGATGGCACGCGAGTTGCGCGGCGGGATGCGCAGCGCCTGTACGTCGTTCCGTCCGTCCTCCTGCTCGAAGAGCTCATAGGCGTGGTGGAAGTCGAAGAAGTGCTGATCTCCATGCGGGTCCTTGAACCGATCGGGGAAGATGTCCTGCCCATGGTCGATCCGCTTGACGCCGTGCCCGGGCCGTGGTCCCGCGCCCGTTCCCTTCTCGAAGACGGCGAACAGGCGGGTGCCGGCGGGCAGTCCGCCCCATCGGATGATGATGTTGAAGGGGCGGTGCTCGAACGTGAGGTTGTTGAGCTGGAGGACGGCCGCGGATTCCGGCATCACCGACCCGGGCACAGCGTCCAGGACCTGAAGGTTCTTCAGGGTGACGTGCTTCCTCATGGTCACCAGAGTGCCCACGTCGAACTCGTTCTGCACGTTCAGTGGGTCCTCCGAGCAGGTGGCCACAGCGAGGATGCAGGAGTGCTCCGCGGCGCTCAGCGGGACCAGGAAGTCCCATTCCAGAATGCCGGGTTCTGCCGGGTCCAGCCGCGGAATCGTCCGAGTGGGGCCGACGGGTGTCCAGGAGGTGGCCGTCGGGTCCCCCGTGAAAGGCCTGCCGCCGGTCCAGAAGTCCGCGGGCAGCGCGGGCAGGCCTGCGGCGGCGCTGGCCATGAAGGCCCGTACCTGCACATTGGTGGCCGGGTTGACTCCGCGGTTGTGCACCTGCACGTAGATGCGGTTGGTCTTGCCGCGCCGTGCTGTGCGGTGTCGCAGCCGGGCGAAGGCGACGTAGTCGCCGACTGGTGTCGGCGTCTGGTACACCGGCTCGGGCGAGTCGACCAGCGTGTCGGCGCTCTGCCACCAGAACAGCATGCGCTGGGCCGTGGGGTCGAGCGGGTCCACCACGCCCGAGGGCGAGGGCTGGCCCCGGCCCGAGTCGAGCATGTTGTCGCGCATGTACAGGTCGACCATCTTGACCGGGACCGCGTCGATCGGCCGCTCCCAGACGCTGCGGCCGTGGGTGGCCGCGCGCAGGAGTCTGCTCTTGCGGTGGATGAGGAGGTCGAAGACCGGGACATTGGGGATGCCCTGGTCCCAGGGGAACCAGTTCTGCCCCGCGTCCTCCGTGCGGAAGACCCCTGTGTCGGCACCGCAGAAGAGGCGGTTCGCGTTGTCCGGGTCGATGACGATGGTGTTGACGGGGTTGGCCTGGGCGAGGCCGTTGGAGCGCACCGTCCAGGTGGTGTCCGTCGCCAGTCGTCGGTAGACGTGGTCGCTGGAGAACTCCCCGGGGTCCTCGCCGGACAGGACTGCCCCGAGCGTGGCCCATACGGTGCCGCTCGCGTCCACGGCGAGGTCGGAGATCCATACGGGCGGTAGTGGCGCGGTCAGATCGGTTCGCTGTACGTCCGCGGGATTCCACGTGGCTCCGGTGCGCCGTAGTCGGTAGACCCGCCCGCTTGTCGTTCCGATGTAGACGGTGGTGCTGTCCGCCGGGTGAACGGCGATGGCGGAGATGGCGTCATTGAGCCCGGAGGTGACGGCCGACCAGTTGTCCGCGTTGTTGCTGCTGCGCCACAGTTCCTGGCCCCCGAAGTAGCAGATGTTCGAATTGGCCGGGTCGAAGGCGAAGGGCGCGTAGAAGTACGCATCGCCGGTGATGCCGGTGGTCTTCAGATTCCAGTTCGTACCGGCGTCGTCGGACCGGAAGAAGCTGGTGCGGATGTACTGGTGGTACATCCGGGTGGGTTTCGACGGATCGACCGCCGTGAACCCGCCGTCGCCACCGTGCACCTGCCGCCAGACCGGATTGCCCTCGTACAGCTGTGTGCCGTTGTCCTGGGTGCCACCCAGGATCACGTTCTCCCACTGCGGATGCTGGGCGATCGAGATGTACTCCAAGGTGCCCAGATCGCGGTTGCGGTCGGTCCAGGTGGTGCCGCCGTCCGAGGACGTGTAGACACCGCCGTCGTTGACGTCCCAGCAGGTGTTCGGGTTGACGGGGTCGAAGGCGAAGGCGTGATGGTCTTCATGGATGTTGGGTATTGCGTCGAAGACGCCGCCTCCCGTGGTGTTGCGCCACAGTCTGAGCTCGCCCAGGAACAGGATGTCGGGGTTCGTCGGGTGCACGGCGACATGGAGGTTGTACCAGGTCTGTCCACAGATCCGGAAGAAGACCGTATGTGTGTGCCCCGTCGCGTCCGCATTGGTGGTTGCCTCGACGGGGCCTCCGCCGGCCAGCGCGGTCATCTGCTGCGCGGTGAGGGAAAGGGTGTGCGCGTGCGGCGTGGATCCGGCCGAAGTGAGGGTGTAGACACGAGCTTTGGGCGCTGCCGTGAGGTCCGTGGCGTTGATGGTGAGCCCATGGCTGTGCCCGGCGACGAACGACACAGTCCCACCCGCGGCGATGTTGAGCCGGACGTCCACGGCGGACCACGTGTTGCCGCCGTCCTTGGTCCGGGCCACTCCCCCGAAGCCGCTGCCGTAGGAGAAGACCGCCAGGACGACCGAGGGGTCGCCCTGCTGCTGGGCGAGTTCCACCCTTTCGAAGCTGGGCGGGATGGCTGCCGACGAGGCCTGCGTCCAGTTCGACCAGGTCCCCGAGCTACGGGTGCTCGTCCACAATCCCGAGCCGTTGAATGCGGCGATCAATTTCACGGTGCCCGACGGGCCCGGTGACCGCAGCGCCACGAGGTCGCTCGCGTTACCGGCCCTGAGCTGCTGCCAGTTCAGTCCGTCGTCGGTGCTTGCATACACACCCGTGCCGGAGGAGAGGAACAGGCGCTTCCCGGTGCTGTCCGTCGGATCGAAGAGAATCCGGGAGGTCTCGTCCCGCACGAAGACATTGGTTCCGAGCTCGGTCCATGTGTTGCCGCCGTCGGACGAGCGGAGCAGGCCGTTGCCGTAGTACGTGGCAATGCCCGGGGTGTCGTATTCTCCGGTGCCGGCGACGATGTGCTGGCTGTTGTTCGGGTCGATGGCCACCGTTCCGATGGCCAGACTGCGCTGGAAGTCGGTCTTGGGAGACCATGTCAGACCGCGGTCGGTGCTCTTCCAGAGCCCGCCTCCCGCCGTGCCCACGTACATCGTGTTCGTGTCCGTGGGGTCGATGGCCACGGCGAGGGTGCGGCCGCTGCTCGACCACCACGGTGTCAGCACCGGCCCGGGACCTGTCGGCGTCCAGTTCACCACCCCCGGGACCGGCATGGACCGGTCCAGCTCGCCTTCGCCGTCCGCGCTCGGGGCCGGGAGACTCGCCTCAAGCCGGTCACGGCGGGCGCGAAGCTCCCGGACCTGCGAGATCTGAGTCTCCCTGGTGCCGGGTGGTACGTACCCCAGGTGCCCGAAGCGCCGCTCGAAGTGGTAGCGGGCGCGCCCGAAGGGATCGTCCTCGGGCTCCGGCTTCGCACCCTCGGTCGGGCTTGCGGAGTTGTCCAGGGGAGGGCCGCCGTCAATGCTCGGCCGTTCATGAACGACGAAGGTGACTTCGGCACTGGACCGGCTACCGTCGTACGAGGACGCGGCCGCGAGGGAGTGCTCGCCCGGCCTCAGCTTCATCGTTGAGATCCGGGCCACGAAGGCCCCGCTTCCGTCCGGGCGGATCCCGTCGTCGGTGGGCAGCCCGAGCGCGACGCCGTCCACATTGGCGGGCCGCCCGTCGACCGTCAGATCCACGCTCCAGCCGTGCCAGCCCTCGCCGCGGACATCGACCGTCGTGCCCTGTAGGCATGTCAGCGGGCTGGCTTCGATGGTCACGCTCGTGTCCTTGTCGGGGCCCATGTCCTGGCGGTTCGGTGAATCGCTTCCGTAGACGTCCATCGCCGTACACTCTCTGGATCACAGCTTGCGGTGGGAATGGGGCCCCGCCCGTGACTTGCCGGTACGGGGTACGAGCGGTGACGGAAACGGCGCGGAGGCGTCCGGACGCAAGGGGACCTGTCGTCGGCCCTGGCACGGCCGTCGGAGCGGGGACAACCCAGCGCATCACAAGTCAAACCGCTGGATATTTGGCTATACCCCCACCATAGGTCTCCGCGTGGGGCCGTGCACCTGAATGTCCACAATTCCCCGGTGGGTCAAAGTGGTTGACCGATTGACGGGCCGTCCGAAAGGTCGCTGCTTCAACTTTCGTCAGCGCCCGCCTTGCGCCGAGCCACCGGACAGGCGCATCCCCGGATACGCCGGAAGCCGGCCAAAGCATGCTCTTGGAGGCATGACAATCCGCTACGTCTCGGCGCAGTGGTCAGCGGAACCGGCTCTTGCCCAGCACGCCGGCGGCGCCGCCACAGCCGCCCTCTCACTTCGGTGGTCGACCGGTTGGCAGCAAGTGCGGCCGCCGGCGGAGGGCACCGACACCGACGAGGATGTGCGCCGCCACCCCGACACGACCTACTAGGCGCGAAGGCACGAGAGCCGGCCGCCGGCCTTCTGCTCGGGCTCTCGGGCACTTGATCGTCATGCTCCTGGCGCTCCCCGTCGTCCAGTTCTCCGGCTTCGACGGCCTTCGCCTGGCAGATCTTTCCCCATACGAATATCGGGAGAGGGAAAGAGGGTTATGCCGGCGATGAATTCGCGCCGGTTTCCGGCCTGCCAGGAGCTTTTTCGCGGACTCGGGTATCGCCACCGTCACGACAGGAAAAGCCGACGCGTAAGTTCACCCGAAGCGCGCACGAGATCAGCGATCGGGTGCGCGTGGCCACCATCCAACTCCAAATCAGTGCGCCGCAGTCACAGCATTCAACTTCTGCAACCGCCAGCGGGAGCACGACTGGGCAGCCGGCCAGAGCGCCGCCTGAGTGGGAGCCGACGCCATCGTGCACGCCATCGACGCGGTCTGGGGCGGCTTCGACGGTCCGAGGCGTCTCGCGGCCCCAGCTGGATGCCCCGGTACATCCGCGAACCGCTCACCACCAAGCCCGAGCAGCTCGCCTCGTCCTGCCACGACCTCGCTGGCGAACCCGCAATCTCCCTCAGCGTCATCAACGGACCGGCCGGGCCGCTCTACAACGTCTCCATGAGCGGCGCGCATCGCGCACACCCTCTTCGGACTCTGGGCCAACCCTGGATGATCGCGAACCTCGATGCCCTGGTCCCGCCCCGTAGGTTCGACGTCCCTTCTGTCATCGACGTACGCCTGTGTGGCGTTGCCGACCAGTAGTGACGTCATCGGATGCTCTTTGCGAAAGGGGCTGGTCGTGCCGCAGGCGTCCAAGGTCGAGCTGTACTCCGCAGTCCGTCGTGGCCGGCCCTGCCAGGTGGGTCAGCGGGCGATGAAGGGCTCGGTCAGGTGCGGGGTCGCGAGGTAGAGGGTGCTGGCGGCCCCGCTGTGGAGTACCTGTTCCCTTGAGGCCCTTGCCTGCTCGGGGTCCATCTCGTGAGCGTAGGCGAGTTCGGGGTGGAGCAGCTGGATCGCATGGACGAGCAAGTCGCCGGTGACGGCGACCAGTTCCCGGCCCGACTCGACGAGCACGCTCTGGTGCCCGGGCGTGTGACCGGGCGTGGCGAACACGCGCTCGCCGCCGCGCAGCGGGGTGTCGCCGTCGAGCAGCCGTAGCTGATCGGTCTTCCGGAGCGGGTCGATCACAGTCGACCGCAGCTGCGGGTTGACCTCCTCGATCGCGTCGACTTCGGCCTGCTGCAAGAGGTATTCGGCGTTCGGGAAGAACGGCCGCGCCTGCTCGCCGCCGACGACGGCCCATCCCACGTGGTCGGTGTGGAGGTGCGTGAGCACCACCGTGTCTACCTCGGATGGTTGGATACCCGCCGCGGCCAGCGAAGCCGGGAGTGCCCCGGGTACGGGCGCCCACGAGGCCGCCGGGCCGTCGGCCGGGCCGATCCCTGCATCGACCAGCGTCACGCCCTGGTTGCTGCGGATCGCGAACGCGCGGAACTGGAGCCACCAGCGCCCTTCGGCGTCGAGCGCGCCGGGATCGAGCTGGTCGGCCGCCGCCCAATGCTCGGTGGTGGCGCCGGGGAACGCCTCCGACCTGGGGGAGAAGAAGGGGCCCGCGCCGTCGGCGAGCGCGATGACGGTGTATGGACCGACCTGAATGGAAGGGGGCATCCGACAGATGGTGCCACCGGCGGGCGGCCCATGACCAGACGGGTTCCCCGCAATCCCCCGCAGGCTGTGGGCGCCTCGCAGAACTCATCTGCCGGAACCGGCGATGACGGAGTAGTTCGGACGGATCGTCTACTGAGGGCGATGTACCTCTCCCCCAGCCCTCGGTCTCGTGGTGTCAACGGGCCACCGCCCTGGCGGCGTTGAAGCCCCTGGGCGAGATCAAGTCGGGTGAGGTGGCCCTCGTCCATGCAACGCCTTATGCCGCCACCGGGGCGAAGGAGTGCAGTTCGTCAGCGCCGGGCTGGACGACCCCGTAGGTGCCTTCCGGTACTTCGTTCCACGCGCCCGGCAGTTCGCCGAGGGGCTCGGACACGATAAGGCGGGTTTCCGCCGAGACCTCCTGCAGGAACGCGACATCGGGATGCAGTCGGCGCAGTGAATCCACCCGGCTGCTGTAGAACAGGGACCGGGAGATGTGCTCGCTGGAGTAGCGGAAGGCCCAGGTGCTTTCGCCGTCCGTGATGGCGAGCGTCATCTGGAGGGGGAACTCCACGCCGTGTTCGTGACCGACGCGCTCCACCACTCCCGCCATCCGGGCGACGGCGGCGGGCGGGTCCTGGTCAAGGCCGAAGGTGAGGGCCAGATAGAACATCACCTCGGAGTCCGTTGTCCCTTCGAGGTTCCCGTACAGACCCGGGTCGACGAGCAGAGCGAGGTCACGGCGCATGAGGTCGAATCCTGCGATGGCGCCGTTGTGCATGAACATCCAGCGGCCGTGTCGGAACGGGTGGCAGTTGGACTGCTGTACCGCTGTTCCGGTCGATGCCCGGATGTGGGCGAAGAACAACGGTGAGCGGACGTGGTCCGCCAGCTCCCGCAGGTTACGGTTGTTCCAGGCGGGCCCGATCTCCCTGAAAAGGGCCGGAGGAGCACCGCCCCGCGTGTACCAGCCGACACCGAATCCGTCCCCGTTGGTGGTCTCCACGCCGAGTTTCGCGTGCAGACTCTGGTCAATCAGGGAGTGCGCCGGTTTGTAGAGAATGGTGTCGAGCAATACGGGCGTGCCTGAGTAAGCGAGCCATCGGCACATAGGTCACCACCTGGCTCCCCACCGTATTCCGGGGTGAGGGTATCCGCTGTGTTCGGCGGAGCCCGGCGTTTCCTGTGGCTCCGCGGGACGGGGCTGGAAGGGTCGCATCCGGCCCTCCCATTTTCGGCCTCCTCGTCCGGTGGCGCCACGCGTGCGTGTTCGCGCGCCGGCACGATCACGCCCGTGTCGTGGGCAACCGCTGTTCGTCCCGGCGAGCGGGTGCGCCTTGACGCCGGCTGGGTCGGCCGCCTGGGGCCGGTCGTGTACGCGGGCGCTCCGGGCGTCGGCAGTCCGCGCCACCGGGGCTGCGCAAGAGGTCCGCGTTCTTCGAGTGTGCAGGGGACGGAAGCGGCGCGCTGTCGGCCCCGAGTGGTGCGCCGCGTCAATGCCGACTGCGCCTGAGGGAATCTCTGAGACCCCGAGCGCGCTCACGAACGTCCCTCACCGCCTCCCGCGCTTTGGCCTTCGCCTGGTCGGTCCTACCCTCGGCCTCGAGCCTCTCGTTACCGGTGATCTTCCCGGTGAGTTCCTTGATTCTGCCTCTGGCTTTGTCCATGGTGCTGCCCATGTCTGCGCTTCTTCCTCAGGGGAGACCGTTCAGTCTCACGCCTGGTGTCGGACATGTTGAGGTGCCTGCGGGGTCTTGTCACGCACGGTCTGCGGCTCGTCGCCCTGGGAGAGCACGCTCGGTTCGGCTGCTGGGCGAGGCGCCGTTGCAGTGTTGTGTGTCTTCTTGAGGCCGGTTGTCCTTTGTTCCCAGCGTGCTCCGCAGTACGTCTGTCGCACCCAGGGGAATTCTGGGACGTGTCCCCCGCAAACATGGCATGGGCTGTTGCGCGTCTACGCCGTCCGCTCGTCGTCGGCCTGACGAACGCGGCGGACCAGGACCCGCGGGACGTGAAGGGGGGACATCGCCATGGTCTCAGGCCTGGGCGCGCGCGCTGCGGAATGTCGATGGAGCATGGAGGCGGTATGACTCCGACGGCTTCGGCGGTGAGTGCCATGGGCGCGACGGGTGCATTCGATTCCGGGCCGGCTGAGCCTCCCAGGTCCGGTGAATCGGCCGTACCTGCCTGGCAAGCCGGATCCAGGACCGATCTTCTGGGTGTGCCCTTCCTGCGTACACGGATTACCCCGCCGGTGCGGCCCGCTACGTACGTGCGAAGGCAGCGGCTTGTCGACCACCTCGACCGGGGAATGGACACGGCTCTGACGCTGGTCAACGGGGCCGCCGGTGCGGGCAAGACGTTGTTGGCCGCCGACTGGGCGGGCGGACTGCAGCTGCCCGTCGCCTGGCTCACCGCCGAAGCGGGGGACGAGGGGCCCGGTGTGTTCTGGTCGTACGTCCTTCACTCCTTGCGTCGCTGCTCCGAACCGGTAGGGACCGCGGTGGGGGCGCCGGTGCGTGCGGACCGGGTGGAGCGCCGGTTGCTGATGGCACTGGCCGCGGAGTTGAGCAACCGTTCTCAGCCGGTGGTGCTGGTGATTGACGAGATCGACCGGGCGGCCTCCGGGGAGATCGCGGAGCAGCTGGATTTCCTCCTGCACCATGCCGGGGCGGGGTTGCGGCTGGTTCTCGTGAGCCGTGCCGAGCCGCTGCTGCCGTTGCATGCCTATCGGGCGAAGGATGAGCTGACCGAAATTCGCGCCGCGGAGCTGGCCTTCACCCGGGAGGAAGCCGCTGCGCTCATGGAGACGCAAGGACTGTGCCTTCCGGGTGCGGCCGTGGATTCCTTGGTGGAGCGCACCGGCGGGTGGGCCACGGGGTTGCGGCTGTGTGCGCTGGCCGCGTCGCAGAGTGCCGACCCCGAGCTGTATCTGAAGGAGTTCGAGGCGGAGCGGAGCACGATAGCGGACTATCTGCTGGCCGAGGTGCTCCAGGGGCGGTCGGAGGAGGCACAGGACCTGCTGCTGCGGGTGAGCGTACTGACGCGTTTCCGCCCGGAGCTGGCGGACGCGTTGACCGGAAGAGTCGACGCCGGCCCGCTTCTCTTCGGCCTGCACCGCGAGAACGCGTTCGTCGAGCACCTGGGACACTCGTGGTACCGGCTCCATCCCCTGTTCAAGGAGATTCTGCGGGCTCATCTACGGGTGCGCCTGCCTGGCCTGGAACCGGAACTCCACCGGCGGGCGGCGCGATGGATGCGCCACAACGGGTCTCTGGCCGAGACGCTCGGTCACGGAGTTGCGGCCGGCGACTGGCAGTTCGCCGCGGACACCCTGGTCGACGAGTTGGCCGTCGGTCAGCTGTGCACCGGCCTGCAGTCGGAGCCCCTCGTCCGGCTGTTCTCCGAGATGCCGCCTGCGACCACGGGCGTCGCACCGGAACTCATACGCGCCACCTTGGGCCTTGCCCGGTACGACATACCTCGTGGTCTCGCGCACCTGCGCCGCGCTCGGCAGCAGCTGTTGGACGGGCAGGCGAACGGCACGGCAGCCGCCCGGCTCGGCTGCGTCCTGTTGGAGACCGTGGCGGCACGGCTCACCGGTGCTCCCGGATGGGCCGAGGAGGCCGCGAAGGCGGCCGAACGGCTGCGGCACGAGGTCCCTGCCCGGATTTTGGACGAGCACCCCGAACTCACAGCACTCCTGCACACCCACCTCGGGGCCGCACGCCTGTGGGCCGGGCGTCTCAAGGACGCGCGCGTCGCCTTTGCCGCAGTGGCCGAAATGGCCGACGAAGCGCCTGTCAGGCTTCTTCAGGAGGAGTCATGGGACCACCTGGCGCTGATCGACTATCTCAACGGCTGGCTGAAACGGGCTGAGCACAAGGTCCTGGCGAGGACGACCGAGCCGGAAGGATCCAGCTTGCCGTCGCCTTCCAGTACCGGTCTTGGACGGCTGGTACTGGCTTCCGTGGCTATCGACCGTGACGAACTCGACCAGGCCCAGGCCTTGCTTGCGGAGGCGGTGAGGCTGCCTGCTGCGGCGCGCGATCCCGTAGCGGCTGCCGTGCAGGGTGTGGTCAGGGCGAGGCTGTCCTTGCTGACGGGACGCCCGGCCGCTGCTGCGGCGGAGGCCACGGTGGTGGACACCGATGTCGCCTCCTCGTGGGCCGACAGTCACAAGGCCCTCGTCGTCGCTGCTGCACGCCTGGCTGAAGGACGGCTGCAAGAGGCTGTCGCGGTGCTCGACGGCGTATCGCGGGACTATCCCCTCTGTGCCGTGGGAGCGGCCCGGATCCTGCTCGCCGCAGGCCGGCGGGACGCAGCGGTCGATCTGGTCGACGACATCACGTCCGACGGAAGAGCGGGGCCCGCGGTGACGGTCCGGACGGCGCTGGTGCGGGCGTGCGCCGCCGCGCAGGCAGGGGATGCCGCCGGCGCCCGCAGGCTGGTCGAGCGTGCGCTCCTCGATGCCCGCCGCGACCGGCTGCGACGGCCTTTCCTGGACGCCCGAGCGTGCATCTGGCCTCTTCTGACTGCGCCGGCGCTTCGGGAGCTGGCTGCCGGCTGGCTCATCCCCACGGGCCAGGGCGGTGGTGAAGGCACGGTGGGCGACCCTGGGCTCGCGCCGCTCGCCGTGGCGGAGTTGAGCGAACGCGAGCTCGATGTACTACGGCGGCTGGCCCTCGCGATGTCGACCGGGGAGATCGCCGCCGACCTGTGTGTTTCGGTGAACACGGTCAAGACTCACCTCAGGGGCGTCTACCGGAAGCTGGCCGTCAACCGGCGCGGTGAGGCGGTGCGCCGTGCGCGGGAGCTCCAGCTGCTGTGAAGGGGCAACCGCTTCGCCCCCAGCGGGTGAGGCGCCGGGCGGATCCACCTGGTTCCGTGGTCTTGGCGGCAGGTCACCCGTGGCACCACGTGGCCTACCGGTCCGTCGGCATCGCGGCCCGAGAGGATGGGCATCGTGAGACGTTGGAGCGCGCTGATCGTCCTGGGGACTTCCCAGTTCCTGATGGTGTTGGACACCTCGGTGATGAACGTGTCCATCAGTCAGCTGGTGGAGGACTTCGACACCGAGGTCACCGCGATCCAGGCGGTGATCACGCTGTACGCGCTGGTCATGGCTGCCTTCATGCTCATCGGCGGCCGCCTGGGCGACATCCTGGGCAGGCGCCGTATGTTTCTGGCAGGGCTGATCGTCTACGCCGTGGGCTCGGCCCTGACCGCGGTGGCGCCGACCCTGTGGGTGCTCGCGCTCGGCTGGTCCGTGATCGAAGGGCTGGGAGCCGCCATGGTGCTGCCGGCGATGGCCGCACTCGTCGCGGAGTCCTATCGGGGCCGTGACAGGGCCGTCGCCTATGGGGTCATCGGTGGTTTGGCAGGCGCGGGTATTGCGGTCGGTCCGCTGCTGGGCGGGTGGGTGACCACCTATCTCACCTGGCGTCTGGTCTTCGTCGGTGAGGTGGTGGTCGTCGCAGCTGTGCTGTGCGCCCACAAAGCGGTTCCGCGGTCGGCGGTGACCGGCCCCCGCCCAGGCATGGACGGTGTGGGGGCCGCGCTCTCGGCAGCCGGCCTGGGGCTCGGCGTGCTCGGCGTGCTGCAGAGCAGCACCTGGGGATGGGTGGAGCCCCGCAACCCGCCGTTCACCGTTCTGGGCTTCGCTCCGACCCTGTTCGTCGTCGCCGCGGGGCTCGCCCTGCTGTACCTCTTCACCCGCTGGGAGCGGCGCCGCGAGGAGCACGGTGCGGACCCGCTCGTGCACCTGTCGCTGTTGCACCGGCCGCCGCTGCGTTCCGGGCTGCTGACGCTGGTGAGCCAGAACCTCATCCTGCTCGGCCTCTTTTTCACCATCCCGCTGTACTTGCAGGTGGTGCAGGGGTTCGACGCCTTCCAGACGGGGCTGCGGCTGCTTCCGGTCTCCCTCGCCATGCTCGTGGTCTCCCTGAGCGCGTCCTCGCTGGGACGAAGGCTGGGACCGCGCCTGGTGGTGCGGCTGGCTCTGCTGACACTTCTCGCCTCGATCGTGTGGCTGCTGGCCACGATCGACCCGGCCATCGACGACGCGCAGTTCGCCGGAGCGATGGCACTGCTGGGCGTGGGGATGGGGCTGCTCGCCTCGCAGCTCGGCAACGTCGTGCAGTCCAGCGTCGGTGGGACCGAACGCAGCGAGGTCGGTGGCTTCCAGTACACGGCCCAGAACCTCGGGTCCGCCCTGGGCACCGCGTTGATCGGATCGATCCTCATCGGCTCTCTCGCGAACGCCTTCACGGCCAATGTCGCGCAGGATCCGCGACTGTCCGAAGAAGCCCGTGACCGGACCGGTATCGCCCTGGAGGCCGGCATCACCTTCGTACCGACCGATCAGGTACGGTCTGCGGCCGAACAGGCCGGTCTGCCGCGCTCGGAGGTCGATGCCCTCGCGGACTCGTACGCCTCTGCTCAGCTCGACGGTCTCAAGGCGGCGATCCTTGCCACCAGCGGGATCGCCCTCGCAAGCATCGTGGTCACGCGGCACCTGCCGGGCCGTGTGGACCGTCACGGGCGGCCGGACCACGGCGATCCTGCGGAGGCGGCCGATTCGGGGCCCACTTCCTGAGCCGACCCAGCCACCACCCCTTGGTGTGGCAATTCGAGTCCGTCATGACGATGGAGCCGGCCGGGCCCTCAGACACTCACCCGTGCCAGGTGAGGCGGGGAGGGAGGAGCACGGCGCATGCTTCAGAGAAGAAGACGCCCGAGCGTCACCTGCCCCGCCCGCCACCGGGGGAACAGCTCATGCGTTATGAGATCCGCGTCGAGGGACACATGTCGGAAACGCTGACGAAGGCGTTCCCCGAACTGGATCACGTGGTGATGTCCGGTCAGACAGTCCTGTACGGCCCTGTCGTCGACGACGCGCACCTGTACGGGCTGCTGGCCCGATTCCAGTCGCTGGGTCTGCGTGTCATGGAGATGCGACAGCTGCCGGAGCTGTGAAGCACCGTCGATACCTTCCCCCCGATCACGCAAGGGGGCGCCATGAGCACGCTGCGCGAGTCAACGCCCTGTGGAAGGGCCCGGACGGATGAGGATGTCCCCCGCTGCTCTGCGCGATCCCGCCGACGCGGCCGGGCTCGTCCTGCTGTGCCCGGTCGAGGCTGTGAACGGCCTGGCCTGTCGGTCCGCACCGCGCCGGGCTCAGCCCCGCCGCCACCTTGCTGAACGCCCCCACGTGCCGCTTTCCGGTGTCTGGTTCACCCGCTTCGGGTGATGCCCCTGGTCCGCCCCGCACGCACGCTGAAGGGGAAGGGAACGGTTGCCCAGTCGGGGACCGGAACGGAGGAAGAGCTATGTACCTGGCGTACGACTTTCCGCTGTTGAGCACTTTCTGGTCGCTGCTGTGGTTCTTCCTGTGGATCCTGTGGTTCGTGCTGCTCTTCCGGATCATCGTCGACATATTCCGTGACGACGACATGAACGGCTGGGCGAAGGCCGGCTGGCTGGCGTTCACCATCGTGCTGCCCTTCCTGGGCGTCCTCGTCTATGTGATCGCCCGCGGCAAGGGCATGGGACGACGCGAGATCGCGCAGGCCCGTGCGCAGCAGCAGGAGTTCGACTCCTACATCAGGAAGACCGCGGCCGGTGAGGGAAAGACCAGCAGCGTCGACGAACTGACCAGGCTGTCGGAACTGCGCGCCCGCGGAGACATCACGGAGGAGGAGTTCCGTCAGGCGAAGGCGCACGTCCTTGCCGACCACCGCCCGCCCCCGGGCACCGAGCCGAACAGCACTTCCGCCCCCTCACCCTGACCGCGCGCACCAACTGCTCGGCGATACGAAACGAGGTACGGAGATGACCGAGGCACATACCCCCCATGCCCCACACGCAGGAAGTTCGGCCAAGCAGACCTGGGCGGACGGGGTGACGGTCTTCGCGGCGGTCATGCTCGGGATCACCGGGGTGGTGGGAATCTTCCGTGGCATCATGGCGATCGCCGAGGACGACGTCTTCGTCACGACCCCCAACTACGTCTTCGAGTTCGACCTGACGAGCTGGGGCTGGATCCATCTCGTCCTCGGCGTGATCGCGCTGCTCGTGAGTTTCGGTCTGTACAGGTCGGCGATGTGGGCACGCGTGGTCGGAGTGGGCTTCGCCGCACTCGTCATCATCGCCAATTTCATGTCGCTGCCCTATTACCCGGTCTGGTCGGTGCTGATGATCGCGATGTCCGGATTCGTCATCTGGGCGCTGTGCGTCAGCCGGAATCAGGACGGCGGCACCGTCACCGGCCGGGGCGGCGTGCATTGAAGAAGCCGCGACCCCGGACCTCACCACGGGCCACGCCCTGGTGAGGTCCGGCCTCGCCTTGGGCCTGCTTTTTTTCTGGAGGCCGTCACGCCGGATCCACGGGCGGCCGGAAAGCCCGAGAGTGCCCCGGGCGAGCAAGCCGCGCCTTCCGCCCGGAGGCGTGAGGTGGCCTCGTCGGCCGGACCCCGACGACGCATTCGAGGACATGGGCCCGGTCGACTTCCCGTGGTCTTCGCCAGAGCGGTGCGAAGGCAACAGCCCCCTGAACGCACGTCACGACCGGTGCAGGGCTCGCAGGGCCGTGTGCTTGGCCCTGGACTCCGAACGGCGTACCCCGACGTGCCGTGAGCCTCCGGGTCGACAGGAATGGACAGGGACACCTGTCCACGGCGGACGGTGCGGCGTCCGGAGGACCTATGGCCACAACGCTGAGAGGCCTGGCGTCGGCGGTACTGATCGTCCTGGCCTGCGTTCTGGTCCCGGTCAGCATCCTCACGGTGTGGGTACACGACATCGCCCTCGACACCGACCGCTACGTCCAGACCATGAAACCGCTCGCCGATGATCCGGCGATCGAAGCGGCAGCGCACAACCGCATCGTCCAGGCGGTGGACGTGCGTGTCGACGGCAAGGAGGTCACGGGCGAGATCGCCGCCTGGCTGCAGTCCCAGGGGCTGCCGCCACGCGCGGCCGACGCGGTGCGGGGGCTGGCCCCACAGCTGGACGCCGCCGTGAACGAGGTCGTGGGCAAGGTGGCGACGCGCTTCGTCGAGAGCGACCGGTTCGAACGTGTCTGGGCCGCTGCCAACCGGGCCGCCCACACGGCCGTCGTGCGCGCCCTGACCGGCGAGGGCCGTGGCGCGCTCGATGTCTCAGAAGGCACGGTGACCCTCGACATCGGCACCGCCGTGGACCGGGTCAAGCAGGAGCTGGTGGACGCCGGCCTGAAGCCGGCGGAGAAGATCCCCGCCGTCGACAAGCAAATGGTCCTCTTCCAATCCGACCAGCTGGAAAAGGCGCGAGGCGCGGCGCGCGCCCTCGACACGGTCGGCAACTGGCTGCCCGTGATCACGGTGGTGATCGGCGCGGCAGGTGTGCTCCTCGCCCGCCGGCGCCGACGCGCGCTGATGAAGACGGCCCTGGGCGCGGCCTTCGCGTGCCTGCTCCTGGTCATCGGCCTCGTCGTCGCCCGCCGCTACTACCTGGATCACCTACCGTCCCAGGTGCAGTCCGAGGCAGCCGCGGCCGCGATCTTCGACCACCTCCTGCACTTCCTGCGGGTCGCTCTACGCACCGCGATCGTGCTGGGCGTCGTCATCGCCCTCGGCGCCTACTTCACGGGCCCTGGCCGACTTGCCAGGGCCACGCGCGCCGCTGCCGATCGCAGCGCCGACTCCGCCGCCCAGTGGTGGGGCAGGCTCGGCCTGCACACCGGCCCCGCCGGAGCGTGGACACAGGCCCACCGCAGATGGCTCACCCTCGGCATCGTGCTGCTCGTCGCCGTGCTGTTCGCCCTGTGGAACCACCCCACGGTCATCACCGTCCTGCTTCTGGTTCTGATCCTCCTCGCGGTACTCGCGGTGATCGCCCTACTGGCCGCCGACGGCCGCAGAAGCGAAGGGACGCCAACCAAGGACCCGCTTCACAAGCCCGACTGACCCACCACACGCGCCGGGCCAGGCGGAACCCTGCGCCTCGCCCGGGGAGCTCAATGCCGGGTGGGATCGGGCAGGGGGTGGCCCGAGCGCCCCTCGCGGGACGGGAGGGGCGGCCGGGCTCGCTCGCCCCACCCGCCCCTACCAGTCGACCCGCATCGCTCGCGAGGCCCCACCCGCCCCCGTACGCAGTCCCCGCGTGGCTGCGAGGGCGAGGGATCTGCGGCGGCGTCCCACCGGCGAGAGCCGCGAGCAGTCCGGCCGGGCGGGCGCGGTGCCCTGCGCGACGTAGCGGATGCCTGGGCCTGCCGGGCGCTAGCGCCTCATACGCGTCGCGCGGGCCGCCAGGGCCTGAAGGAAACGCACGTACGGTGACCAGCGGGCCGGGCGGGCGACGGCGCCCGTGCAGGCGTGTTCGGCCCGGTCGAAGGCGTCCTCCATGCAGGCGTCGTGCAGGGGGCGGAACAGCAGCGGCCAGCTGATCCGAGCCAGGCCCTTGGTGGACATGGTCAGGGTGTGGTTGATCCGGGCGTGCCCCTTCTCGGCCGGCAGCACGGTCAACTCGTGGAAGCCGTGGAAGCCCCGCGGCCGGGTGAACTCGAAGCGGATCCAGCGCCCAGGAACGTACCCGGACACCGTGTACCCCACCGGCCAGTGGCCGCCCACCGCGCCGGGGCCCAGTGGCCGGTCGAATTCCATCGGCGACCAGTCGCGGCCCGGCCACAGCAGGTCGCGGTCCCCGCTCGCCAGGGTGTCGATGAGTGCTCCCACCTCGCTCTCCTCGGCGGTCAGCAGGCGCTCGTGCACGTTGTGGACGGCCATGAGTGTTCCTCCTTCATATTGGAGACTTCCCTCCAATTAAATGGAGAGTACTCTCTGATTCATGGTGAGACCACCCCGCTTCGACGCCGGCCAACTCCTCGACGCGGCCGTCCGCCTCGCCGCCGCCGGCGGACCGCCCGCTGTCACCATGTCGGCGGTCGCCCACGCCGTCGGCGCTCCCAGCGGCTCCGTCTACCACCGCTTCGCCGGGCGTCCGGCGCTGCTGGCCGAGGTCTGGCTGCGGAGCGTGGAACGCTTCCAGGACGGCTACCACGCCGCACTCGCCCGGGAGAGCGATCCCCACCGGGCGGCGCGCGCGGCCGCCCGACACGTCGTGGGTTGGAGCCGGGCGAACCCGGACGAGGCCGCACTCCTCCTCTACGGCGCCGCCGACTTCGGCCGCGCCGACTGGTCCGAGGAACACATCCGGCGCGCCGACCTGGGCAACGAGCGGGTATACGCCTCCCTGGGGGCGCTCGCCGAAGCCCTGGGCGCCACGGACGAGCGGAGCCGGGAGCGCGTGGCCCTCGCCCTGGTCGACCTGCCACTGTCCGTGGTCCGGCGTCACCTGCGGGCCGGCGAGCCCCTGCCGCCGTACGCCGAGGACCTCACCGAGGAGTGCTCGGCCGCACTGCTGACGTAGCACCGGCGCCGTGAGCGCGGCTACCGCCCTCGTCGGCCACCGGGTCGGCGAGGCGGTGCTGGAGGTTCTTCACGGGTCACGCTCGGGCAAGGTCGCGCTGAGGTACGGAGTGGCACGGCAGTCTGTGCACACGGACGGCGGCACCCTTCTTGCCCACACCGTGGGGCTGCGCGGCACAGATCTCTGCCACTGAGGCGGCAGCCGCCGCTGGAGGGCCGCCCCGGGGCTGTCGCTTGCTGAGGACAGTCGACGACACGTGACAGAGGCCGCAGCCGAGCAGCACTCTGGCTTCGCCGCTTCAGCGAACCAACCGGCCCCAGAGTTCGCATCAGTGAAACCCGGAGGCCGAGGGCGCGTGGGAGCATGCTCCAGGAGGGCTCCGGCGCCGTGACCACATCAGCCACGGCGATGGTGCGACGCGCTTACGGCGTCGAGAATCACCGGATGCATGAAGTGAAGCTGTCCGACGGGATCGTCGCTCTGTCCCCCTTGCGCCTGGACGACGTGGAGGCGCAACTCGCGGGCGAGGACGAGCTGCTCGTTCGCTGGCTCAACGGCGGTGCCGGCACGCGCGAAGGCGTCGAAAGCTACATCCGGCACTGCCAGGAACAGTGGAACGCGTCGGGGCCACTCCGCGCATTCGGCATCCGAGTGGGCGCCGACGAGGTACTCGCCGGGACGGTCGACCTGCGGTTCACAGGAGAAGGCCTGGCGCCCGGCCAGGTGAATGTCGCGTACGGCCTCTATCCGTCCTGGCGGGGGCGTGGTCTGGCCGCCCGCGCGGTCCTCTTGGTGTCCCAGTACGCGGCCAGTGAGGGCGGGGCGGAGGCGGTGATCCAGGTGCAGCCGGGAAATCCCGCATCTGCCGCGGTCGCGCGGCGGGCAGGCTTCACCTTTCGCCAGCAGACGCAGAGCAAGGGCGGCACATGCTTTGACTGGTACGTCCGCGGCCTGAAGGCCGCCGCCCCGTGACGTCCAACAGTTACGGGGCAGTTCCAAGTAGCGAAGGACGCTGCCCCGTCAGCAGTACCGAATCCAACGTGAACCTCGGGAGCGGACACCGGACCTCAGGCGACGAGTGACGGCGTAGCTGGTGCTGTCGGCTTCGCGATCGAGGCCCTCCCCTGGGGCAGTTCGGTCGCCGCCCGGACGGAATGGCCCGCTCGTGGCCAGTGCCGGCCCGGGAGGTCTGATCTAGAGGTTCCAGGTGGTGTTGAAGGACAGCCTGATCAGTTCCTTGTCCGTTAGCGTCTCGCCCGACCGGAGGAGGGCCAGCTCCTCCGTGGTGAGGGTCTTGCGGTGGATTCCGAACTCGTCCATGGCCCCGGCGAACGGGTACCTGTAGTCACGGTCCGAGCCGAGCCGGATGCTGAACGGAGCGTCGTCGGTTCCACGCTCCAGGGGGTTCTTCTGGGGCATGACCCGGAGGTCGAGCAGCTGGCCGGTGACCGGCTTGCTCACCTCCCACTCTTCCGCCGGCAGCTGAGTGCCGGTGTCCGTCGTGCTCACCGCCCCGCCGTCCACGGAAAGCATGAGCATGGCGCCCTGACGCTGGAGGACCACATGGTGCCAGGCGCTGTTGTCCAGGCCGGTGGCGGTGGTCACTTCCTGGACGACGTCCCGGAGTACCCAGATGATGTTGCCCTTCGCGTCCTTGACGATCTGGCCCTTGTCGTCCCTCTTCTCGGTGACGATTCGGCCCTTGATCGATCCCTTGATGGAACCGTCGGTGTTCGCGGTGAGGCCGAAGGCCGACGCGGTGCCGTCCTGGGCGTAGCCGGAGAGGATCGGCCGGGCGGGCGTGGTCGGACCGTACTTGACCCAGACGGACACAGTGAAGTCGTCCAGGCCGAGCCGCAGAGAGTCGTCGCAGGACACGCGGACCACATCGTCGGTGCCGTCGAAGAGCATGGCCTTGCCGGTCTTGGCGGTGGCGGCGGTGCCCAACTGGGCGTCGCCCTGCACTGCGGCGTTGTTCGAGTTGGCGCTGTAGTCCATCGTGAACCTGCCCCGGAGGTCCTCCTGCGCATCGGTGAGCGCCTGCGGGGTGAAGGTGGTGAACTTGACGAAGCCGTGCGGGCTGCCGGTCGCCGTCTCGTACAGCATGCCGACGACTCCGTCCGGCAGCTGTGCCATGTCGGAGTAGCCGGCCCGCAGCTCGTGGATCACGCCGCCGGACGCGGGCCAGCTCGGTGTCGCCGCGCTGCCGGGATCGGTGGCCGTACGGACGGCCAGCCTGAAGCGGTCGTTGGACTCGGAGCCCTGACGGGTCGGAGCGGAGTACAGCAGACGGCCGTCGGGGAGCGTCAGAAGGGATCCGGAAACCGGCGGGCCTTCCAGCTTGTCCACCAGCGCGAAGGAGATCCGGGCGTTCGGGTCGGCGATCTGTTCCGCGTTGATGGTGGCGTGCAGACGGCGATCCCTCACGCCGCACACCTGCGTGGAACGGGCGTTGACGTAGATCCGGCCGTCCTTGAGCAGGGTCGTGGACGGCTCGGTGGGCGCGGCCGCGTTCGTGGGGGCCTCGGAACGGGCTCCCATCTTCCAGTCCACGCCGTTGTCGCTGTAGTAGAAGACCGCGCCGCTGTACGCCGGTGCGGCCTCACCCGCCAGGGCCTTCCGGCGGTACTCACCCGAGACCACGAACCGGCCCGACGGCAGCTGCACCGCCTTCCCCGGTCCCACCGAGAACCAGTCCCAGCCCTCGTCCGTGGCCGCTTCGTTGAGGTTGGGCAAGGGAGCCTTCTTTGGTGACCAGGTCTTGCCACCGTCGAGCGTCTGCACCATCCGCAGCTCTCGCCCCTGGCGCTCGCTGTTGACGACGTTGTTGTGGGCGTAGAGCAGGACGATGTTTCCCGTGTCGGCGTTCACCACCACGGGGACCGGATTGCCGAACCCGCCGTCGTCGTCGGTGCCGCGGATCAGCTGGAGGTCGAGCCAGGTCTTGCCACCGTCGAGCGACCGCCGGGCGACCAGGTCGATGTCACCCACGTCACCGCATTCGACCCGGGCCTCGGCGATGGCCAGCAGGGCCTTCTTCGTGTGGACGAGCTGGGGGATCCGGAAGCACTTGTAGCCGTCCGAGTTCGCCGCGAACGGCTGGGAGATGACGGGCTGGACAACGGCGGCCTTGGCGGACTGCGCCGTGGACAGCACGGAGCCGATCAGGGCCACCAGTGCGGCCCACAGAAGGACGGAACGTCCAGGTCGAACTCTTACCTGATGAATGATCACGGTTGGAGGCTAGGCGAGCGTGCTGAGCATCCCTTCGATCTGATCCACGACACGGACTGCCGCCGGGACCGCAGTTCCGTCCTCGGAGGCGGTGGCAGACGCGAGCACCGGGCCCGCGCGGTTGAACACCGGACCGAGTGGAGCGACAAGTGCCCCTGGCCAAAGTCAGGGCTGACCGCAGTTCCGTGCAGAGCGTCCCTGTCGGCTCAGCGAGAGCGACGGCGGCGGTGATACGCGAACGTCAATGCGAGCAGCAGGGGTCCCCACAAGGTGAACAGGCCACTGACCGTCATGGCGAGCACGTCCCAGCCCTCGGCGTACGGGAAGCCGTCGGCACCGTTGATGCGGAAGGCCCCGAACGCCCAGTGGACCATCAGGGCGGTGAACGACAGGCCCGCGATCGTCGCGGGGAGAATCACTGCGATGGGCGGTATACGTCGGCCGCCCAGCTTGGGAACCCAAGGAGGCACGACCTCGCCCCATCGGCGGATCAGGCCGAGGCTGAGCAGGGCGAATGCCTCGGACAGCACGCTGAGTCCGACGACGTAGGGGATGTTCCACGGTGAAGGGGGCAGGACCTCTCCGCCCATGCCGTAGCCAAAGGCGATCGGCAGACGCCACAGGCACACCGGCAGTGCGACCAGAGGCATCGCATGCGCTGCGCCCGCAGCCCACCGGGGAACGGGCCGTTCTGTGGCTGTCCTGCTGATGTGCGCCATGGGAGTTGTCATGCCTCCACCCTGGCCGGGCAGCTCACGAGCCGGATCAGCTCAGCGGACGATCGTCCTCCGCCGGATGGGCGAGGGACACGGAGCAGAAGTCCACATGCCCCTGGCAGCGGGACGCTCAGCGCGCAACGGGCTCTCGCCCGAGCGGGGTCGACACCTTCGCACCCAGCCTTCTCGGCCATGGCTCCCCTACGAGGTTCGAGGACGGTCTCGGCGATCCGGGCAACGTGAACCTCCGGCCCCATCTCGCGGACGGCAGTTGCCCCCACCCCGAAGGGTGCGACCACCCCGGCACCCCGCCCAACCCGCTCGACCAGCAGGGGACGGTGATCCTGCACAACCCGCTCGACGGGCAGCGGATCGTGCACACTCGAGCTCTTCCCCCTTCGCCCGCACCGACGTGTTCGTACGCGACATCCGCCAGGTCATCGACGACGCCATCGCGCGCGAATCCGACGGACGGCAAGGTTGACCTTGATCGGTTGGTCCTTCGGCGCCGCGTATGCCGGACGCAGGCTGTACGCCGCCAACCCGGTCCTACCGGGGAGCGCGGACGTCATCGGCAAGGTCAACCGTGCCGGGTTCCAGTCGTCGGGTACCCCGTCACGACCTTCGGCGTTTCGGCCAACACCCGTTGCGTGCAGTTCCGTTGCCGCACAGGGGTCGATGCGTCCTCCATGCAGACAGACCCGCGCTTCGTGGTCGGGCGCCCTGCGGTCCGGAGCCTGTCCCTCTGGCAGCCGCCGCACAACCGTCACACCGTCGGCACGCGGGTGAGCGGTGTGCCGAGCGGTCAACTGTTGAGTTTGGCCGCCTGCATAGAGGCCAGACGGCGGACGTAGAGGGCAGCGGTGATTGCTGTCGGCACAACGAGGACGTGCGCGATGAGGCTGATCCAGGTTTCCGGCAGGAACTCGTACGCGTACTCGTAGTCGCTGGTCACGCCGTCGCCCACGTCCACGGTGTGCTCGCTGAGGAGCGCTGTCCACGGGGTCCAGAAGAAGGGCGAGGTCAGGAAGGTGGTCAGCCACAGCGCCCACCAGGCGTTCAGCACACGGGCCGGTGCAGGGCTGTGGCCGGGGCTGGAGGCATGCCAGACGTCGTTGGCGATCTGTTTGGGGAGGAAGAGGTTCGCGATGGGGATGAACCAGCCGATCACCGCCATGGAAAGGTCGTACCGCAGCCGACCGGGCGCGAACTTCTCGGCGGTGGCACGTACGCGGCCGAACCAGACGAGCCAGCACACCGGTAGCGCTGCGCCGAAGCAGAGCTTGGCGTACCACAGGAGAGGGAACGAGAGGACGCTCCAGTCCGGCAGGTCCCACACGTCGTCTGCGTCCGGGAGAGGCTGCTCGTACAGACGAATCTGTCCGGAGGCGACGTGGAGCTGCTGGACGACCGTGAGCACGGAGGTCAGGGCGACGAGGGTGAGGAGCCAGTAGACAGCGGCCCGGTACCCGTCTGCCGGGGCCTCGTGGCCGCGGGCGCGGCGGCGTTCGTCGGCAAGCCGGGGCTTGGGCACCCCCGCCCGACCGTCCTCGCCGCCGGCGTGGGTGGCGGGGTCGGCGGAGGGAAAGGTGAGCGGGGCAGTGGGCGGCCTTCCCTCGGCCATCGCCTCAACGCCCGCGTCGTCGCCGGGGATCATCCGGGTGCGCGGGTCCTCCTGGTCGAGAAGCTGCACCGCTGCCTGACCCAGCCGGGCCAGCATCTCTGCCGGTAGCCACGGCGTCAGCGAGCGGTACTGCGTCTCCTCCCGCTCCCGCAGTTCGGCCAGGGTCGGCCGGTCGGCCGGGTCCTTGGCGAGGCAGTCCTTGATCAGTCGCAGCAGCGACTCCGGTACGCCGGTGAGGTCCGGCGGTTCGTGCACCACCCGGTACATGAGGGCGTGTAACTGGCCCTCGGGCACCTCGAACGGCAGTCGGCCGGAGGCGGCGAAGGACAGTACCGTGCCCAGCGAGAAGATGTCGCTCGCCTCGGTCAGCCTCTCGCTCCGGATCTGCTCCGGCGACATGAAGCCGGGCGAGCCGACCACCACCCCGGTGGAGGTCAGACCCCCTGTGGTGGAGGAGTCCAATGCGCGGGCAATGCCGAAGTCGATCACCTTGGGCCCGTTGATGGTGACCATGACGTTCGACGGCTTCAGATCGCGGTGGACGAGACCTGCGGCGTGGATGTCGCCGAGGGCCTGACACAGGCCGGATGCCAGACCGCGTACCGAGTGCTCGGGCAGCGGCCCGTGCTGCTCGGCCACCACTTGGTGCAGGGTCGGCCCGGCGACGTACGCGGTGGCGACCCAGGGGAGTTCCGCGTCGGGGTCGGCGTCCAGCACAGCGGCCGTCCACTCCCCGCCGACCTGCTGGGCCAGGGCGGTCTCCTTGGCGAACCGGAGCCGGAAGTCCGGGGCTGCCGCCAGTTCGGTGCGGATGGTCTTTACTGCCACCATCCGGCCACGCGGGGAGCGGGCCAGGTAGACCACGCCCATGCCGCCTTCCCCCAGTCTCCCGATGAGCCGATAGTCCGCGATCCGATCAGGGTCCTGTTCCTGCAGAGGCTGCACCGCTGATGACTCCCTCCCCGTGAACATCGCTACGGCGCACCAAGATTAGCCTCGGCTCTTCCTCGGCGTCGGTGATCAGCCAGTCCGGTGTCACGACCAGCCGGGCGCCGGTGCCAGCCCGAGCACGGAAGCTCACACACGTGCGTTGCGACAGTGCGCCCGCCGGCCTCCCCACTCGACCGATGCCCTGAACCAGCTACATGCCCAACGGGCGTGGACCAAGGACAAGTCGCCGGCGTGTAGAAGGAGCCTGGCGCCCTGGACAACCGCATCGGCACCGGCTCATCCAGTACTCACCGTTCACCGAACTTCCCCACTCTCTTGGGAGCCGGATCAAGTGAGGCGAGGGGTACGGGGGGTCGTTTTCCAGAATCGCCATCGTCGGCGGCGTGCTGCAGCATCAGCCCCACTCGATGGCAGCAAGCGGTGTTCCTGACTGCCCAACCACACCAGGCGCCGCTAACTCGTCGCGTCCGCCACCAGGATCGGCGCGTCGGCCGGGATCCGTGACCACGGGGCGGTGATCTGCCATGAAGCACCAGAGGCCACGGCGAGGCGCAGCAGCTGCTCACCGGGCGCCCGGCGATAGAGAAGGCCCACCGAGGCGGCCGTGTCCCGCATGACCTCCGCCAGGGCGGCATCCAGCTCCTCCGGGCAGGCGGCGTCCTGGGCTGCGGCGGATTCGGCAGGATCGCGCATGCGCTCACCTTGCGTCGACGGAGGAGGATCCCCGTGTGCGCCCGAGGCGGCTGCGGCCGGTCTCCGCGGTGATACCCAGGCCGGCACCGACCTCCGCCCAGCCGGCTCTTGTGCGCCGGTCCTCCGGCACGGCGGCCAGGACGAGTCCGGCCAGGTCCGGGACCGTGGCGGCGACGGTGCTGCTGTGGCAGCCGGCCCCGTACCGACTGGGAACGATTCCCCCGCCCGCTGCCACTGTCGCCGGGCCCGCCAGGCCGCCTGCCGGTGCACGGGGCGGCAGTACCGGCGGCCACGAGCCATCGACTCGAACAGGGCACCGCGCCACTCACACCGAACGTCACCCATGTTCGGACAGTGCGCCCGCCGGGGGGGGACGGCCTCCAGGCCAGGTACTGGCCCACGACCTGCATCGCGGCCTGTCCGGCTGAGCGCAGGGATCAGGGCGTCAGGGTGAAGCCGCCGACGATCGCTCCGTAGCCGACGTGGGCGAGGACGGTGACCACTGGGGTGCCGGGCCCGTAGTTGCGCATCAGGAAGCCAGGCGGTTCCAGCAGCGCTGTCTCTGGGGCGCTGGTCAGGGGGCTGCCCATGCGGGGGTGGACGAGCGGCAGCAGGATGTTGACCAGTGCGGTACCGGCGAACAGGCCGTGGGCGAGACCGAACAGGGCGCCCAGCCCCCAGCCGGCCTGGTCGATGGCGATGAAGACGGCGAGGTAGACGAACGCGAAGATCTGCCCGTTGAGGAAGTGCATCAGGTAGCCGAGGGCTTTGGCGCGGGTGCGGTTGACGGTCACCGCCGTGCCGAGGAGGAACGGCAGGTCCATGCGGGTCAGTCTCAGCTCGCTGGCGGCGCGCAGCGCGGTGGTCAAGGCGAGGGTGCCGACGAAGGCGCCCGCGGCGGTTCCCCACGCGTTCACCGTGCTGTGTCCTTGCCTGCCGCGGTGATGGCACAGGCGGCGCTGATCAGCGCCAGGTGGCTCAGGCCCTGGGGCAGGTTTCCCAGGAAGTCGCCGGTTGTGGGGTCGATCTCCTCGCTGTAGAGGCCGACGTCGTTCGCCAGGCCGATCAACTCGTCCATCAGCCCGATCGCCTGCGCCGGACTGCCGGTGCGGGCGAGGGATTCGGCGAGCCAGAAGGAGCACGCAAGGAAGGCTCCTTCCCCGCCGGTGAGGCCGTCTTCGCCGGAATACCGGTCGACGTAGGGGCCGTGCCGCAGGTGGCGGTCCAGGGCGCGGATCGTGGCCCGCATGCGGTGCCCGTCGCCGCCGTATCCATAGAGGTGGCCCAACAGGACGGCCGTGTCCAGGTCGTCACTGCCGGCGGCGCGCACGTAGCTGTCGCGGTCGGGTGAGAAGCAGCGGCCCTCGATGAACGCGCCGATCTCGTCCCGCGTCGTGTGCCAGCGCGCGAGGTGGCGGTTGGGGATCAGGCCGCGTTCGGCGAGGTCGGCGGCGCGGTCGAGGGCCACCCAGCACATCATCTTCGACTGGGTGAAGTGCCGGGGCGGGCTACGGACCTCCCAGATGCCGGCGTCCGGCTCCTGCCAGGCCGTGCACACGAGGTCGGCCAGCTCCGCCAGACGGCGGGCGACATCCCCGTCCAGCCCGCCCATGGCCTGGGCGTACTGCCAGGCCGTCTGCATCAGCTCGCCGTAGGTGTCCAGCTGGACCTGCCGGGCCGCGGCGTTGCCGATACGGACCGGCGTCGAACCGCGGTAGCCCTCCCAGGACAGGGTCTTCTCCGGGGTACGGTGCCCGCCGGCCAGGCGGTAGAGCACGTTCAGGGACGGGTGGGTGAGCTGGGAGGCGTGCATCAGCCACCAGAAATAGGCGTGTGCCTCCGCCGGGCAGCCCAGCCGCAGGAAGGCGGTCAGGGTGAAGGCGGAATCGCGCACCCAGGAGAAGCGGTAGTCCCAGTTGCGCTCGCCGCCGATCTCCTCAGGCAGCGAGGTCGTCACCGCGGCCGCGACGGCACCGGAAGGGGCGTAGACCAGCAGCTTCAGCGCCAGCAGGCTGCGTATGACCGCCTCGTGCCACCGCCCGGTGTACTGGCGGTCCTGCGCCCAGTTCCGCCAGGCCGCGCACGTGGCCTCCAGGCGCACCTCGCACTCGGAGCGGCCCGGCAGGACGAGAGGTTCCTGATGGGCGAACGGCATCGCAAGGAGTGCGCGTCGGCCGCCGGCGACTTCGAAGTGCCCGCTGACGGCATCCCCGTCCCATACGGGCTCGCCGGCATCCCAGGCGCAGACCGCGAGTGCATCACTTCCGGCCGTCGCCACCGGGACACCGGCACGTCGGGTGATTCGGGTGTGGCGGGTGCCGTAACCGAATCGGGGCTGCACGCTCCAGTGCATGGGCACGGAGCCGGACAGTCCCTCCACGCGTCGCAGCAGCTCCCGCATCGGCGTGAGCGTCGCCTCGTCGTGGAGGGTGAGTGCGTCGATGACCCGCACCGTGCCCGTGTCGGTGCGGAAGGTGGTCTCCAGGACGTTTGTGCTGGGCAGGTAGCGGCGCTCGCTCCGGTGGGGGACCGACGGTGCGAGCGTGAACCAGCCGCCTCGGGCGGCGTCCAGCACGGCGCCGAACACGGCGGGCGAGTCCAGGTCGGGCAGACCCAGCCAGTCCACCGACCCGTCCCTGGCGACCAGAGCGGCAGTGCGACCGTCACCGATCACCGCGTAATCCCGCAGCGGAGCGTATCCGCCGAAGCCCAAGCCCCCGGTCGACGACCCTGGGACGGTTCCCGCTCCCGCCCGACCGCTGATGCTTCCCATGACACCACCATCCCAGGCGGGCTGCTCACCCGCCTGGTTCGCACCCCCTTGACCGCACTGCTGACCACGCACATCGAACAGTCCGTTCCCGTCCTCCAGGCCGCGCAGGCCGGAGACCAGGCCGCTCTGAAGAAGGCACTCCACGACTGGTACGCCAACGACATCGCCGCCTTCGACCAACGCGAATCCGAAGAACTGGCCTCGCTCGGTCATCGAGCCGATGCTCAGGCAGCACATCGACCGGACCGTCGTGTACGCCACCGACCTGCTCACCGGCGGCTACACCCACGCCATCAAGCACTTCGACGAGGCCAACGACCACATGCTGATGCTGGCCGACAATCCTCGCCAAGGGCATCATCGCCCAGCTCCCGGACAGGTTCTGCGACGAGCACAACGACCGTCAGAGCTCCGTGCGATCCTGACCGCTCTCCTGGCCCGTGGCCGGTGCCGACACCGGCTCGGAATCAGGCTGAGATCACCTTCTCCGGGCTATCGGCCAGGCGGGTCAGGCCGGTCGAGGAGGTCGTCGAGGGGTACGTCGGGGTCGGCGAGCCGCGTTGGATCGGCCGTTCTCCCGGAGATGACGAGGGCGCCGATCGGTTCGGTGACGTCCCAGACGTTGACGTTCATGCCGGCCAGTACCCGGCCCTCGGCGAGCCAGAAGGCGATGAACTCGCGGCTGTCGGTCCGGCCGCGGAGGACGACCTGGTCGTACTCGCCGGGTTCGACGTAGCCGGTGTACTCCATGCCCAGGTCGTACTGGTCGGTGAAGAAGTAGGGCATGCGGTCGTACGTGACGTCCTGACCCAGCATCGCCTTGGCCGCGGTCCGGGGCTGGTTGAGGGCGTTGGCCCAGTGCTCGACGCGGATGTGTTTGCCGAGCCGCGGGTGGAAGGCGTTTGCGACGTCTCCGGCGGCGTGAATGTCCGGGTGGGAGGTGCGCAGGTGGGCGTCGACGCGGATGCCGTTGTCGACGTCGAGGGCGGCGTCGGTGGCGAGCTGAGAGTTGGGGGTGATGCCGACCCCGACGATGACGGCGTCGGCGTCGATGCGGCTGCCGTCGGCCAGCAACACTCCGTTCGCGTGCCCGCCGATGCCGGTGATCTCGGCGACGTTCACACCGCAGCGGAGATCGACCCCGTGGTCCGTATGCAGGTCGGCGAAGACCTGCGCCACTTCACGCCCCAGCACGCGCAGCAAGGGCAGTTCCGCCGTCTCCAGGACCGTCACCTCCACGCCTGCTGCACGGGCGGCGGCCGCGGTCTCGAGACCGATCCAGCCGGCGCCGATCACCGCGATGCGGGATGCGGACCGGAAAGCTTCCTTGATGCGGTCGCTGTCGGAGAGGCGGCGCAGGTAATGGACCCCTTCGAGGTCGGCTCCGGGAACGGGCAGGCGGCGCGGTGAAGAGCCGGTGGTCAGCAGCAGCTTCGCGTATCCGAGCCGGCTGCCGTCGGCGAGCGCCACCTCGTGTCCGGCCGGGTCGATCGCGGTGACGGTGGTGCCCAGGCGCAGTTCGACGTCATGTTCGGCGTACCACTGGGGCGGGTGGACGTAGACCGTCTCCCGCTCGTCCTTGCCCAGCAGGTAGCCCTTGGACAGCGGCGGCCGTTCGTAGGGACGCTCACCCTCCTCTCCGAGCAGTACGACAGGGCCGTCGAAGCCCTCTTCCCGGAGGGTGTGAGCTGCCTTCGCGCCAGCCAGGCCGGCTCCGACGATCACGAATGCCGAGTTCGTGGCCATGTCCTCTCCTTTGCTGCGTTGGCTCTGCCGGCAGACTGATGGCAGTCCGCTCGGCGAGTTGGCCCGTCCACGCCGTGGCGTGCGCTTGCCCATCGCCGTCGGAGGTGCGCCGTGGAAGTGGACGCATACGGTGCCCGTCGGCGTGTCTGCAGATCGGTCGTCGCACGGGAACACGGGCAAGGGGCCGTCAGGTCAGCGGCACGACTGCATCAGGCTGCGGCGCGCTCGGTCTGCAGTTTGGTTTCCAGTTGCTCGAACAGCTCGTTGCCGGATGCCGTGAACGTGGCTATGCCCTCGTCCTCCAGGACACGCACCACGTCGTCATAGGACACGCCGAGCGCCTCCAAGTCGTTCAGTACCTGCTGGGCGTGCGCATATGTGCCATGGATGGTGTCCCCCTGGATGCGGCCGTGGTCCGCGACCGCGCGCAGGGTGTGCTCGGGCATGGTGTTGACCACGCCGGGCGCCACCAGGTCGTCGACGTAGCGGGTGTCGGCGTAGGCGGGGTCCTTCACCGCGGTGGAGGCCCACAGCGGGCGTTGCGGACGCATCCCGGCCGCCTCCAGGGCCCTCCATCGGTCCGATGCCCGGGCCCGCTCGAAGCGCTGGTAGGCCAGGCGTGCGTTGGCGACCGCGGCCTGCCCCCGCAGCTCCTGCGCCTCGGGGGTGCCGATCTTGTCGAGTCGGGCGTCTATCTCGGTATCCACTCGGCTGACGAAGAAGGAGGCCACCGACGCGATGGACGCCAGGTCACGTCCCGCCGCGTACGCCCGACCCATGCCGTTCAGGAAGGCGCGAAGCGCCTGGTCGTAGCGGTCCAGGGAGAAGATCAGCGTCACGTTGATGCTGATGCCCTCGGCGAGTGCGGTGCTGATCGCCTCCAGGCCCTCCTGCGTCGCGTGGATCTTCACGAACAGGTTCCGCCGGTCCACCAGCCACCACAGGGCCCGCGCCTCGGCGACCGTTGCCGCCGTGTCACGGGCGACGCGCGGGTCCACCTCCAGCGACACCCGCCCATCGACCCCGTCACTGTCCTCGAACACCGGGCGCAGCACGTCGCAGGCCCACCGCACGTCGAACGCGGTCAGTAGCCTGACGGCTTCCTCGACCCGCACCCGCCGCCGGGCAAGATCGCCGACCTGCTCGTCGTAGCGGTCACCCGAGCGGATCGCCTTGGCGAAGATCGTCGGGTTGCTGGTGATGCCCACCACCCGCTGCTCAGCCACCAGGTCGGCCAGCCTGCCACCGGCGAGCCGCTCCCGGCTCAGATCATCCAGCCAGACCGCTACGCCCTCGGCGGCCAGCCGGTCCAGATTCTGACTCATGGCCTTCTCCTTTCGGACGATGGCCTCCACGTGCTCTCCGGAGTGACCTCTGCGGGCGGCACACGACCCCGCCGACGAATCGATGCCGGGCAGGTTCGTGGCGGCTGCGACGTGTCGCGGCCGCCCCGGCAGGCCGTGCGGGTGCGCCGATGGAGGGGCCCACCCGCCTCTCCGCCTTCGCGGCTGCTGCCTGCCGTCAGTGGGAGGGCCGCTTGCCGTGGTAGCGCTGGGCGAGCCGGGCCAGGGCCACCGCGCCGAGCAGGAGGCCGAAGTCGCGCAGCGCGATGTCGTAGTGCCCGGGGATGGTCAGCAGGCTGACGATGATGCCGGCCAGCCATCCGGCGACCAGCCAGCCCCCGAAGCGCGGGGCGAGGGCGACGACAAGGCCGGCCACGATCTCGATGACACCCACGGCGTACATGGCCGCCTGGGCGCTGCCCGGGACGATGTCGTCGATCCACGGTGCGAGGTAGACGGGCCAGTCCACGAGCAGGTTGGCGAACTTGTCCAGCCCGAACAGGATCGGCGCCACGGTGAACCCGGTGCGCAGGATGAGAAACGCCTGGTAGCCGGGGTCGGCGAGAGCGGCCCGCCGCGGGGTGACGGACGTGGCGGTGGTGGTTGGGGACGACATGACGACCCTTCCTTCTAACGAGAACTCTTACTAGCAATAGAAGTACGCGATCCTTCTTTAGTCAATGGTTGTTTGTTTTACACTGGTGTTCGTGGACGACCCGAAAGAAGCACCCAGCACCGACGTCTCCGCCGTCGCCGCGCTCGACGAGCCGACCCGCAGGAGGCTCTACGACCACGTCGTGCGCCAGCCGGAACCGGTCAGCCGCGACGACGCCGCCGAAGCCCTCGGCCTCGCCCGGCCGACCGCGGCCTTCCACCTGGACCGCCTGGCCGAGGAATCACTCCTCGACGTCGTCTACGAGCGGCGCAGTGGACGCACCGGCCCGGGAGCCGGCCGGCCGGCCAAGCTGTACAAGCGCTCCGCCAAGCAGGTCACCGTCACGCTGCCGGAGCGGCATTACGAACTGGCCGGACGGCTCCTCGCCCAGGCCCTGGAGGAATCCGAGGCCACCGGCGAACCGGTGCGGAGCGTCCTGCACCGCAAGGCACACGAGCTGGGCAGACAGCTCTCCGGACAGAAGCAGGCGGGCGTCTTCGACCTGCTGGAAGGCAACGGGTTCGAACCCCGTTACGACGGCGACGCCATCGTCCTGGGCAACTGTCCCTTCCACGCGCTCGCCCGCGACCACACACAGACCGTGTGCGGCATGAACCTCCACCTGCTGCGCGGCGTGCTCGAAGGACTCGACGAAGAAGGGCTCCAGGCGTGCCTGGAGCCCAGCCCCGGCCACTGCTGCGTCCGCCTGCGGCCCGCTTCCGCACCGCCCACAGGGGCGCGACACCCCTGAGAACGGCCGCCACCTGCCGCCCGCACCGCGCCTTTGCCTACCCACGAGGAGCACGTCATGGACTTCGCCACCCCGGCCCCGGACACGGCAGTGGATGAAGCCGGCCTCTCCCCCAGCTTCGCCGCCATACCCGCGCCCCAGGGCACGACGCCCTCGGTCACACCGCTGCGCGTCGTCCACGACACAAGCGGCGTGGATCTGGCCCAAGCCGAAGGTGCCGCCGCCCAGTTCCTTGCTGCGCTCGGCATCGACACCGGTACCGAGAGCCTTCGCAACACGCCCGCCCGCATGGCCCGCGCCTACGTGGAACTCTTCAGCCCGCGCCCCTTCGACCTGACGACCTTCCCCAACGACGAGGGCTACGACGAGCTGGTCCTGGCGCGCGGCATCCCCGTGCGATCGGTCTGCGAGCACCACATGCTGCCCGTCGTCGGCACCGCCCACGTCGGCTACCTGCCCGGCCATCGCATCCTCGGACTGTCCAAACTCGCCCGTGTCGTCGAACACTTCGCCTGCCGCCCGCAGGTTCAAGAACGCCTGACCAAGCAGGTCGCCGACTGGCTCCAGACTCAGCTGGAGCCCAAAGGCGTCGGCGTCGTGATCGAAGCCGAACACACCTGCATGACCCTGCGCGGCGTCCAGGCCACCGGCTCCAGCACCCTCACCTCCACCCTCCTCGGCACACTCCGCCACGACGCCCGCTCCCGCGCCGAATTCCTCTCGCTGACCGGCCTGACCGCCTGACAGGTCGCCATGGTCGCGCTCAACGGCTTCGCGGCGTACTCCGATCCGGAATCGCTGAATCCCGGTCCTTTCACAAAGCCGCATGGTGGCGATTCGATCAACAGCTCGGCGGCAGCGTGTGCTTCGTCAGAAGGGCGGGCGGAGAATCCATCACGATGCGCTGCTGCAACGGGACAGTGCCCCGTCGCAAGCGGCTCCGTAAAGCGACACGATTTGCGGGGGGGGACACGGTCTCTGCGCAACAAGCCTGCCCACCACACTCGACGCCTCCCCCACCGCGTTCGGGGGGATCACGGGAGTGGACGGCCCCGGGAAGTCTGACTGGTGTGCTGCTCGCGCCGCGGATAGCGGCCTGGTTCGGCGTCAGGTGGACGACCCTCACTGGGTTCGCGACTCGGCGCTGTCGGCCGATCACCGTACGACCACCTGCGTGTCCAGACCCCCTCACTCGACAAGCTCTTCCGCGCTGAAACTCATGCAGCTGTCCCGGTCCTTGGGCCTCGACAGCCGGGCGCCCCCGTAGACACGGGAAAACCACTACCTGGACACCTGCATGACTGGCTACGCTCACCCCCTCTGACCAGCACAGATGTGGGGAACGCATGACGCAGCAGTTCACCGACCGCCAGGGCCGGGCCGTGGTGCTCGAGGAGATCACGGAGGGCAACTGGCGCGATGTCGCCGACGTGGCGCCCACCGACGAGCAGCGCCGGTACGTGGCCGCGCTCGCGGCGCGCTACCTTCTACTCTCCCAGCGTGGCGAAGTATGGACGTCCCTCGGCGTCCGCGCCGGTGACGACATCGTGGGCCACGTCATGTGGGCGTACGACGACGAGGACGGCACCCACTGGATCGGCGGCATGGTGGTGAGCGCGGCCGAACAAGGCAAGGGGGTGGGCCGCGCCACCATGGGCGCCGTGATCGAGCGCCTGTCGGCGCTGCCGGAGTGCCGGCAGATCCGTCTGTCCTACCACCCGGACAACACCTCCGCCGGCAGCCTCTACACCTCGTTCGGCTTCCAGCCGACCGGGGACCTCGAGGACGAGGAGATCGTGATGGCGCTTCCGGTCAGCTAGGACTTGTCCGGCCGATCGTGTGACCGGTTCATCCGCAGGTCGTTGGTGTGGACACGGGGCGGGGCGCTGACGGATGCCGAGTGGGAACAGCTGCGACCGTTCCTTTTGGTGAGCAACGGTCGTTGTGTCCGGTGGCGGGTTCACCGTCAGGTGATCGACGGGATGCTGCACCGAGCACGCCTCCGCCTCCGTCACCACTGCGCAGTGTGTAGCAGCGGAGCACGTCGAGGTCGGCGGTGCGGCCGACGGACCATCCTGCGGTGAGGAGTTCGGCTTCCGCGGCGGCGATCCCCAGACCCTGGCGGCCGTACGCGCGCACTCGGCGCCTGTGAGCACGTCCTGTGTCAGTGCCGTGCGCTTCACTGTCCCCATGGAGCTCACACAAGCGACCATCAACGACCTGCTTGCCCAACTCGAACCGGCGGGCGACTACATGTATCTGCCCGGAGACCTCGATCCGCAGGAGCTGACCGACCTCCTGGGCAGCAGATACGGCACACCGCGCACCCTCGTCCTCGACGGCTTCACCGATCCGACGGTCGACGATTCCAAGGGTGCGGCGCTCCTCGTCCCCTTCGAGGACCGGGCCGTGACGATACGGGCGTGGGCGTACGGGGACCAGTGGGTCGGCACCGGTACGGCGCGGGACGCAGAGGGGGTCGAGCGGCCGGTGTTGATGGTCGCTCACAGGACGGTGCCCGAGCCCTTGGCGGCCGCTCCGGACGAGGACGTCGACTGGATACAGCGGCTCAAACGGATCACCAACTGGACACAGCCCGCACAGCGGCCGGACGTGGACTGGGCGGAGGCGGAGGCGCGCCTAGGCACCGCGGTGCCGAGCGATTACAAGCGCATGGTCGAGACGTTCGGCGAGGGCGCCTTCGACGGGTGGTTGAACCTGAACCAGGAGCCGTGGACGGACCTCAGGGAGGACGGCCTGCTCATCTGGGCGGGCACGGAGCACAAGGACCTGTACTGCTGGAGGACCGACGCCGGCGACCCCGACCGTTGGCCGGTGGTGGTCCGGTCCTTCGACGGCAAGGACCTTCTCTTCGACCACCAGGCCTCCGAGTTCGTCTGCCGCATCCTGGTCGACCCGCACCATCCGTACACGATGGCCCACTATTTCGACACCCACTGGTTCATGAACTACAGGGCGAGCAGCTGACCGAACCTGGCCGCCAACGGCATCGGACCGTGGACATCACGTGCAGCTTGCTGCCCTTCTTGCCACGATCGACCGGTTTCGGCCGGTCGGCGATCCCTCTTCCTTCACGGTGTGGACCGAGGCAGGCCTGTGGCGTCGGCCGCACCGGGCGATGCCGGACGAAATCGGGGCCCGGGGCGAGATGGACCGACCTCGGCGATCGTGCCGCACGAACGTCACGTCACGCACGTCACGTGAGACCATCCCTAAGCCTCGATCGGGGCGGCCGACCTGGCGGCTCGCTCGATCTTCGCGCAGTAGGCTGCGCGGGCTTCCTCGTCGATCTGCTGCGCGTTTTCGGCGCGCACCCCGGTCCGGCCGTCGAGGCCCTCGCGCAAAATGTCGGCGTGCCCGGCGTGCCGGATGGTCTCGCCGAGGACATGGACCATGATGGCGAACAGGTTCGTGTTGGGATGGGGCTCCCGCCACCACGGCACGTGGCCCGGGGCGTCGAGGGGAAGCTCGTTGATTGTCGCGTCCGAGTGTTCCCACGTGCGCCGGTAGAACCCGATGATCTGATCGCGGGTCTCGTCCTCGGCCACCCACAGATCGCTGCCGTTGGAGTCCTGCCACCGGGGCAGCGGTTCGGGGGAAGGGCGGTCGAAGACCTCGCCGAAGTATCTGGCCTCGACGGTCGCCACATGTTTGACCAGGCCAAGGAGGTTGGTCCCGGTCGCTGTCAAAGGCCGGCGGGCGTCGTATTCGGACAAGCCGTCGAGTTTCCAGAGCAGCGCCTCGCGGTCCCGCCGCAGTCTCCGGTGCAGGTTGCCTTTCGCGAATTCATCGATCATGCGGCATGAGCCTGCCATGGGCTGATCGTGGTCTCAAGATCCCGTACGCGGTCCGCAACGACAGGCCCCCGTTCAGTGCGGCGGCGGTAGGGGGTCCAGGGCGTTGGCGATGGTGCAGCCGCCCTCTCCGGGCATCCGCTGGATCCGCGGCGGCACCCAGACGTCGGTGGCGCCAGGGCTCACCCGGGCAAGAAGGCAGTCCTGCGCGTCGTAGCCGTTGCCCTTCACCGACAGGAGGACTCCGACCCGGCCGCTGCCCGCCTTCACCTCCGTGCGGATCGCCGGATGCATGTCCAGGGCGGCGAGCGTACGGCGCACCTCGGCCTCGTCCACCCGGCCGCCCGCCGGGACGCGGGGAAGTTTCGTGCGGAGTTCCTCGTACGGCAGGCGGGGCGGTTCGGGTGGAGGGGCGAAGGTCAGCGGAGGGCCGTCCGGGCAGTCGACGTCGCGGGGGCCCTCGCCCCACTCCGACCTGGGCGACACCCGCACCGCGAAGCAACGCAGCACGGCGACCTCCTCAACGTCGACCCATCCGTTGTAGGCCGAGCCGGACGTGCGGACGACCACGTCGACGCCGTCGCCTTCGTGTGTGGAGGTACCCGTCACCCGCAGTACGTCCACGCCGTCGATGCCGGAAGCGGAGCGCCCGACCTCCTCCGCCGTGCGCGGACGCTGACCGTAGAGCCGCTCGCCCGCCTTCCTGGCCACCTCCCGTGCGGCGTCCGCCGCTTCTTCCTCGGAGGACTGCACCACGCCGCAGCCGACGGTGAGCAGCAACAGCGGGGCGAGCAGCATCAGTCGGCGCATGCGTCCACCCTTCCGTCGTCGCGCGCGGCGGGGCGACCGCTCGCGTACTCAGACCGGAGTAGGTGATCGTACTCAGGGCGCCTGAGCCGACGTCCGCCTGCCCGCCGCCTCGTGCAGTGGTTCCGCCTCGGAAGCGGTGGGCGTACCCCTGACATCGGCGACGTTGGCAGGGAAGTCGACGGTTGGCCTCGGGGCTTCTTCGCTGTCGTGTCGTGCCCTGAAGCCGGATGGTGCTCCTGATGCGCGCCTGCGACACGTCCCTTGCTTGGCAAGTGCGCTGCTGAAGAGCCGTTGTGGCCACCTGAGTTCTCGTCAGAACCGGGCCGGCTCACCTGCGGTTGAGCCCATCACCTTCAACCCCACACGCACCAGAACCAATCGGCCCGTGCCCGCGTCCTACTCGCAGAGCCGTCGCCGACCGGCCGGCCGGTGCGGAGCAACGCCAACCCTGGAGGGGCACCATCGTCACGTTCACCCCCGACCGACCCTCCCAGACCACACAGCCCCGCCGGGCGCTCGGGATCGGCAGGATGTTGCTGGGCGGCATAGCGGGTGTCCTGCTGAGCGCAGCAGTCATGACCGTTCTGTGGTGGCCGCGTACCGAGGTGACGTACCGCAACACTGCCCCCACCTCGGTGGCCTATGACGACGGGTCGCCACACTTCCTGGGGCTCGTGCACCAGCACAGCCTGTCCGGGCGGCAGTCCTACAAGATGGTGATCGCCAGGGATTCCAGCCTGTCCTACGGACACTGGGTGGACGTCGACACCGTCCTGGGCGCCAAGGGGATCGAGTCCGTCACATGGACGGAGGCCGGAGTACGTGTCCGCTTCCCGACCGGTCACGAGATCTTCGTCCCGGCCCGTTCCTTCCTGTACGGCAGGTGATACCCAGGAGCTTCGTCGGACCTTGCGCGGCTGGTCATACTTCTGAGGGTGGCTGCGCAGGCGTGGCTGAGCAGAGCGTTTTGTACGCGATGGCATCGAGGATCTGACGGTGATCCCGCCATCGGCCACGAGCACGGTCTCAGGCCGTCCGGCGCGAGAGGACCCTCTTGGCGCCGAGCCGGACGCCGTAGCGCTCTCGTGCCGCGAAGTCCGCAGCTTCCCACACCGTCGGGTGCCCGACTTCCGCGCACAGGTGGAGGATCGCGTCGTCCCCGACCTGTACACCGACATGAGCGCCGTAGGCGCGGGCTGTGGAGTTGAACAGGACCAGGTCGAGGGGCTGCGCGACCGGCACGCGGACCGTTGCCTCCGTGTCGCTCCAGAGCTCGGAGGAGCGCAGGTCCGGAGGGGTCAGGCCGTAGTGTCTGAGCACTTCGTAGGCGAACACCTGGCAGTTGGCGCCGGCCGCCAGGCCCGGCCGGGCGGCCACGGCGGCGGCGCCCGGGAAACGCGAACCGTCGTACCGGACGGTCCAGAACTCCGCCGGCAGACTGGTGATGATCGACCCCATCCCCTGATCATGACCCACACACGGACGGATCGAGCAATCCTTCGACGACAACGGGCGCTTTGGTGTCGAGACGCGCGGTCTTCGGGCGGTAAGGGCGCGTCCGGCGGATCAGGGTCGCGTCGTAGGAGGTCGTAGTACCACCTGCGCGCCACCCCTCCCCCGCTGCAGAACCCGACCGAGAACCTGACGCAGCGCTACTGCACCCGCAAGCCGGCCCGCACCCCGTGCGTCCGTCTACCAGCCGACGCGGGCGGGACATCGGCGGCCACAACAGTCCCGGCCCGGGGCCGGGGCGGAAGCGGTCCCGCGGGCATTACTCGTCAATGCTCCATCCCGGAGTCGTGTGGGACACCGTGGAGGGTTCTACGCGCGTTGGAATCGGCGACGGCATATCGGAAAACACCAGTCGGAACCGGCCCAGTTAGAGCAACAGCCACAACCTTTGGGCAGGGGGCGCATTTCGTCCCGGGCCGGGAGAGAATTCCGGACGCACTGTCCAAAAAAGATCAAGAGGAAAGACTCCGTGCGACCAAGAAGACTCTTCGGCACGACCGCCTCCGTTGCCGCGCTCGGACTACTGGGCTCCCTCGTCACCGCCTGCGGCTCGTCCGCAGGCGGTGACGGAACGACCCTGCGCCTGGTGGCCGCCGAGTACGGCAACAGCCCGGCGAACAGCTCCCAGGCGTACTGGGACAAGCTCGCCGCCGCCTTCACCGCCGCCCACCCCGGCACGAAGGTCGAGGTGACCCTCTACCCGTGGGCCGACGTCGATCACGAGGTCACGCGTATGGTCGAGGAGGGAAATGCCCCTGATGTGGCGTTGATGGGCGCTTATTCCGACTTCGCCGCGCAGGGCCGCCTCTACGCCGCCAGCGAGCTGTTGTCGATCAAGGCCGAGGCGAACTTCCTGCCGGCGCTCGCGGATGCCGGTTCGGTGGGCAACACCCTCTACGGCTTGCCCTTCGTCGCCAGCAGCCGGCTGCTCTTCTACAACCAGGAGCTGTTCGACAAGGCCGAAGCCGAGCCGCCGAAGACGTGGTCCGACCTGAAGAGGGCGGCCAAGGCGCTGAAGGAGGAGGACGTGCTCTACCCGTACGCCCTGCCGCTCGGCCCCGAGGAAGCGCACGCCGAAGCCCTGATCTGGGAACTGAGCAACGGCGGGGGGTACGCCAGCAGCACCGGCGGCTACAGCATCGCGTCCGAGCAGAACACGCAGACGTTCCGCTGGATCAAGGACAACCTGGTCACGCCGGGTCTGACAGGACCCGTTCCGCCGGCCGACCTCAACCGGCAGGATGCGTTCGCCGCCTTTCTGCGCGGCGAGGTCGGCATGCTCAACGGCTACCCCTCGCTCCTCCACGAGGCGAGGGCGAAGGGCATGAAGGTCGGCACCCTGAGCATGCCGGTGTCGGACACGCTGCGAGACAAGCAGACCCTGCCGTCGGCGGGCGTCGCCGACTGGATGATGGCCTTCAAGCACGACGACAATCGTGAACTCGTGGGCTCTTTCCTGGAATTCGTCTACGAAGACAAGAACCTCAACGAATTCGCCGGGCGCTATCACCTGTTGCCATCGACGGTGTCCGCGACCCAGGCCTCCAAGGACGCGGCGGCGGACCCCAGCAGCGCGCAATTCCTGAACGCCCTGCGCGGTGCCGAGCTCTACCCGGTCAACGAACCGTCCTGGCTGCAGGTCAGCAACACCATCAAGCGCAACATCGGCAAGGCCGTCGCGCCGACCGCCGATCCGAAGGCGGTGCTGGAGTCCATCGACCAGCAGGTCCAGGACATGGCGGAGCAGGGGTAGAGGGTTACCGGGCTGTGGGGATGGATGGCCGTCTCGCCCGGCGCCGGATCTCCGGACAGGGCGAGCACGCGGCCGACGGGGTGCGGCGCGCGGCAGCGGCGGCCGCTGCCGCGAGGTCCCCGACACTCGTGCGTTTCACGCCGCCAGCGCCGCCTCCACCTTGGCCAGTTCCTTCTTCGGGTCGACCGTTCGGGTCAGTACGTCCAGGTCGTCCCGGCTGTAGCGGGCGCTTACGTCGTCGTCCCAGCGTGCGGCGGCGGTTCGTAGGGGCTCGACAGCTTCCGCGAGGCGGCCCAGTCGGTGGAGGACTAGTCCGTAGTACCCGGCGGCTTCCGTTCGGTAAGCGGTGTCGCCGCCTTGCTCCCAGGCGTCGCGGAGAAACGGTTCCGCCTCGGCGTACGCGCCGCGCTGTGCCTTGAGTTTGCCCGCGAGCATGGCGTTCAGCGGGGATCCGTCACCGGCCGCCCGTACGTACCAGCGCTCGGCCTCCTGGTAGTCCCGGTGGTACTCGGAGAGCCACCCCATCTGGTTGCACGCGTCGTGGTGGCCCGCCTCGGCGGCCGTTCGGTACCACTGGTCGCGCAGTGCCGGCCTGCGTAGCGCCGCGTACAGCTCCGCGAGGTCGTACGCCGCATGCGGGTCCCCCGCCAGCGCGGCGGGTTCGATCCAGCGGACCAGGTGGCGGTCGTCCGCGCCGCCCCAGGAGCCGAGGATCTTCCCGTACGCGTACGAGGCCTGCACGTCGCCCGCCTCGGCCCGATCGCGCAGTCCGGGCAGTCGACGCAGGTCCTTGCCTGGGCCGACGCCGCCGTTCGCGCGGATCGCGGCGATCCGGGCGAGCTGCTCGACGACATCCTCGTCGTCCTCACCGACCTCCCGGAGCCAGCGCTCGGCCTCCTCGTACCGTCGCTGCCGCTTGCAGAGGAGTGCGAGGTTCCACTGAGCCGGCTGCACTCCGTCGGCCGCCGCGAGGCCGTACCAGTGCTCGGCGTCGCCGAGTTCGCCGCGTTGCTCGTGGAGGACTCCGAGTGCGTACGCGGCGCCTCCGTAGCCCTCCTCGTGAGCTTGGAGTACCAGCCCGCGGGCCTCGGGCCAGGACTCCTCGCCGCCGGTCTCCGTCAGGAACACGGCGTGGTCCACGCGGGCGGAGCCGCTGAGCGCGGAAGCCCGGCGGTAGTAACCGGCGGCCTCGGTCGTGAGACCCGGGTAGTCACGGAAGTGCTGCTCCAGGGCGAAGAGCGGGCGCAGCGCCTCGGCGGCGGCGTCCCCGTCCCCGGCGGCCTCGGCTTCGGCGAGCCCGGCCGCGACGCGGTCGAAGTCCTCGCGGATCGAGTCGAAGAGCTGCGACCAGCGGAAGACCGCGATGTCGCCCAGATCGATGTCGCTCATCAGGAACTTCGACGCCTCCTCAGGGCGCCCCTCGGCGGCGATCAGCTTGCCGAGCTCGATCTTGCAGTCGAGGTGGCGTCCGCCCTCCCAGCCGCGACGGAACCATTCGGCGGCCTCCGGATCACCATTCTCGCGGAGCAGTACGCCAAGGCCGTAGGCGCATCCGGCGTGCCGGTCGGCGACGGCGCGGTACAGCGCCTCCGCTGCCGGGCGATCACCCCGGATCTTCCGGTACCGGGCAAGGGTGTAGTGCGAGAAGGCGTCGCCGGCCGCCACGGCCTGCTCCCAGTACGGGATGCCTTCGTCCACGTGCTTGCCGAGCACGAAGAAGTCGGTGTGCCGACGAGCGGTCTCGGTGTCGCCGGCACGAGCGGCGGCGACGAGCGCCTCTCCGTGGGTCTGTATGTCCTGCGTCATGATCACATCGTGCCAGGTGGCCCCCAAGGGCCTTCCGACGGGCGGATGTTGGACCTCGGGCGAGATCGGCGGCTTGTGGCTCGCCAGCGGTGTCAGACCGGCTGCCGCAGCCATGAGTCGAGAGCCGCGTAATCGCTGTCGGTCAGGCCCTGGCTCGGATCGACGCGATGGAGCAGGGCTTTCCCCTGGTGATGGGCAGCGACCCAGGCCCGATCGGCGTTCGTGACCTCGTCGTCGACCCAGGCGAACGGGCGACCCGCAGCCCATGTGACAAGGGCCCGGGTCTTCCAGTGCAGTCCGTTCCGCTCGTCCTGGTCATCGACGTCGGACGGCTCCGGCCAGACGACCACTGCCAATTGAGGGAGACCGATGCGGGGCGCGATGCACTCGTTCGTGTCCGCCATCCATGTCGTCGCCCAGACCACCTCGCACGGGAGTGCCGCCAGCCGGGGCCCGTGCTCGGGATTGATCCTGGTCAGGAGCGGGTTCGCGCCGACACCGGGCAGGTCGAGGTCCGGCGCACAGGTCGGATACGTCCCGGACACCCCGCCGAAGGGGATGAGCGGCCCGTCGACGTCGAGAAACAGCAGTGCGCGCTGCACGGAGCCAGTCATAGGACCACGATATCGGCGGCTCCCCTCGGTAACTGTCCCCATGACCCGCGTCAGGCCGTCGCCGGCGCCCGCTGGTTCGCGCGACGAAGTCGGCGTGTGTGCCGGTGCTGCTGGTCGGTGGTGGGTCAGTCGGGTGGGGCCGGGGCGGGGGGCGTGAGGGTGTCGAGTCGGGCGGCGAGGTCGGGGTGTGTGGCGGTCAGGTGGGGGCGGGTGGCGTTGAGGGGATGGATGAGGTCGGCGGGGTCGTTGTGGGCGAGAGCCGCGTGGAGTTGGTCGAGTGGGCGGCGGGCCGCGGTGGGGAGATCGGTGAGGGCGGTGATCTGACCGGCGATGCGACGCAGGTCGGCGGCGTTACGGCGGGCCCATTCGGCTTGGGTGCGGTCGGCGGCGCGGCGCTCCCGCGTGGCCTGGACGCGTTGTTCGCCGGTGCTTCCGGCGGGGCCGGGCCTGTTGCGCAGGTAGCGGCGTTCGGCGGCCTGGCGGCTGGCCACGCCGAGCGGGTGGGCAAGGTCGGCCCAGCTGGCTCCCGCGTGCCGGGCCGTTTCGATGAGGCCGGTCTCCCAGTCTGCGAGCTGCTCGCGGACCTGCCGCAGCAGGAGGAGGGAGGCCAGGGCCTGCTCCGGACCGGGGCGGGCGGCGGGGGCGTCGGAGGTCGCCTGCCGCGCGGTGTGCAGGGCGTCGTCTATGGCGGCCAACGCCGCCGCGGCGGCGAGGAACGAAGCCGGGCTGCGGCCGTCGGCCCTGAACGGCGCCGACTCGTCGGCTGCTGTCATGAGCACCTCCCTGAGCTTGTCATCCAGTGGACGACACCGATGTTTGTCATCCATTGGATGACATGGTACAACGGTTTCAGTGAAGCGCATTGGCAGCCACTGCCCAATCCTTCTGGAGGTGTTCTCACGATGTTGATGCGCACTGACCCCTTCCGTGAGCTGGACCGCATGGCTCAGCAGTTGATGGGCCCTGGCACCTGGTCCCGGCCGTCCGTGATGCCGATGGACGCCTACCGCGAGGGCGACGAGTACGTGGTGGCCCTCGACCTTCCTGGCGTCAGCGCCGACGCGATCGACATCGACGTCGAGCGGAACATGCTGACGGTCAAGGCCGAGCGCCGGCCCGCGACGCACGCCGACGACGTGCAGATGGAACTGTCCGAACGGCCGCTGGGCGTCTTCTCGCGCCAGATCATGCTGGCCGACACCCTGGACACCGAACGCATCAAGGCGGACTACGAAGCCGGCGTTCTCACCCTGCGCATCCCGATCGCCGAACGGGCGAAGCCCCGCAAGATCGCCATCGGCGGCGGATCCGACCGCAGAGAGATCTCCGGCTGACCCGAGGGCCGCAAGAGCCGAACAGCGGCGCAAGTGCCGAACAGCGGCGGAGGACGGGTCGACGACCTCCCCCTCTCCCGTCCTCCGCACCCCATCGACCGAAGAAGGTGGCGGCGGTGACCCTGCGACGCGAAGCGTTCCTCGACACGGTGAAGGAGCGCGGCGAGTACGACACCCTGCAGGAAGCAGAACGTACGGCCCGTGTGGTGCTCGCCCTGCTGGGAGCCCACCTGATCGGCGGGGTCCGCGCCGAGCTCGCGGCGCGCCTGCCGGAAGAGTTCTCCCTGATCCTCCTCAACCCGCTGCAGAGCGCCGAGCCGCTCCCACCGGAGCGGTTCATTCGGGCGACGGCCGCCTGGATCGAGGGGGCCACCGAGCAGACCGCTGCCTGGGACGTCAGCGCCGTGCTCAGCACTGCCGCCGACGCGGCCGGTGACGAGCTGCTGGGACAGATCCTGCTCCAGCTTCCCGCGGGCTACGACCTCCTGTTCGGACGCCCCGAGCCCTCCTGATCACGCATCCACCTACTCATCCACTCACCACGGTGACCACCATCCCGGCGACTGACAGAAAGGCAATCACAGCAAGTGTCTCCCCATGCGCGCGTTCCGCTGCAGCCTGTGCCCGCGATGTCGTACGAGCAGATGCTGGAGAAGGTCCGCTACGAAGGCGCCTATCCCACCCGCGAGCGGGCCGAGGAGGCCGTCCGTCTGGTCGTCGCAGGGCTGGGGCGCCAGCTGACGGGCGACGAGCGCGTCGAACTCGCCGCACGCCTCCCCTTCGAAGCCGCACGCCTGCTCACCGCCCAGATTCCTGACACCCAGCCCCTGACCGGCTGGGCCTTCGTCAAGGACCTCGCCGCCCGCGCCGAGGCATCCCTGGCCACCACCCGCTGGGACACCGGAGCCGTCTTCGCCGCCGTCGCCGCCCTGGCCGGCCCCGACCTGCTCACCCGCATCCTGCGCCAGCTCCCGTCCGGGTTCGCGCTGCTCTTCGGCCGCGCGGAACTCGCTCCCGCCGCCTGAGCACCTCCCTGCCCGTCCGGCCCGCCGCCGTCACAGGTCGCTGTCGATGCCCGTGACGGCCGGCGGGCCGAGCGGTGCCTCGGCCTCCGCGATCCCGGCCTCCTTGAGCGCGGCCGAGACCAGCCGAGTGGCGTCCAGTTCGGCCTCGTACCGGTCGGTGGCATCGATCTCGAGGCGGATCGAGAACGTGCCTTCCTCGTGCACGGTGAGCAGGTCCAGGCCCTCGCTCTCACTCACGTCCGTGTGCTGGGACGCCAGCTCCCGCTCGAGAACCGACCGCGCGGAATCAGTGATCCCTGAGAGGAAAGTGCCGGGAACAGTGATGACGAACGTAGTCATGGCGACTCCTCGCATAAGGCTGGTGGCGTACTGCTTCCCGCATCTTCCGTGATGAAGCCGCCCAGGTCCGTTCCTGGCGTGCCGTCGGGGAGTCGGTCGTCATGGCGCGGCCGGGCCCGGCTCAGCCCACCAGGTCCGGCGCTCGCAGCATCTCAGGCGGGATGCCCCACGCGTCGACGAAGTCGACCGCGAGCGGCCGGACCTTGCGGCAGAGGTCGTTCACCTCTCGGGTGATCGCCTTCGAGCGCTGGACGGTCAGCCTGCCGTGTTCCATGAACCAGGCCCGGTCAGCCTCGATCGTCGACAGTGCGAACAGGTCGCACAGCAAGGCCAGCGCGGCCTTCTCGTCGCCCTCGGGAAGGTTGCGTACCTTGTCGACGAAGGCCTCCGTCACCAGCCGCTCGACGTGGGCTCGGGCGAGCGCGATGACGTGGTCCTGCACCTGGGAGAAGACGGCGCCGGGATCACGCTTCTGGTCGATCCCGCGCTTGATCCGGCGGGCCAGGCCGGCGAGCATGTGCTCCTCCCGGAAGCGGACCATGGCGAGCTGGTACTCCGAGTCGAGCAGGCCGGCCTCGCGGTCCCACTCGTCGCCGCCCGGCAGCAGGTCGCGTACCCGCTCGAGCAGCTTGTGGGCGGAGGTCCGCTCGATGACCGTCTCGACGGCGAGGTTGGTGACGTAACGGACCATGCCGAGCTGGTCGAGGTCCTCGAACTCGCTCGCGTGATCGGTGAGCAGCCCCTTGGCCACGAGCTGCAGAAGGACGTGGTTGTCGCCCTCGAAGGTGGTGAAGACGTCGCTGTCGTTCTTGAGCGCGGCGAACCGGTTGACGGCGAGATAGCCGGCACCGCCACACGCCTCGCGGCACTCCTGGACGACCCGGGTGGCGTGCCAGGTGCCGAGCGCCTTGAGGCCTGCTGCTCGTGACTCGAGCCGGCGCCGTGCCTGCGCGTCGTCCTCGATGCCCGGGACGTGGCCGGAGAAGACGTCGTGCAGCTGCGAACGCACGACGTCCTGTGCGAAGTGCAAGGCGTACGTGCGGGCGATGAGTGGCAGCAGCCGACGCTGGTGCAGGCCGTAGTCCAGGAGGAGCTGCTCCCCGGTGTCCGAGGTCGCCGCGAACTGCCGGCGCCGTACGGCGTACTTCGTGGCGACCGCCAGAGCGACCTTCGATACGTTGATCCCGGCGCCGCCGACGCTGACCCGGCCCTGGACGAGCGTGCCGAGCATGGTGAAGAAGCGCCGGTCGGGGTTCTCGATCGAGCTCGTGTAGACGCCTTCGGGGCTGACGTCGGCGAACCTGTTGAGGAGGGCCTCGCGCGGCACCCGCACGCCGTCGAACCAGATGCGGCCGTTGTCCACACCGTTGAGCCCCATCTTGCGGCCGTCGTCCTCGATCCGGACGCCGGGCGCCGGCTCGCCGTCGACCCGGACGGGTACGACGAAGGCGTGCACGCCCTCGGACCGGCCTCCCACTTCCAGCTGGGCGAAGACGACCGCCAGTTCGGCGTGGCGGGCGGCGTTTCCGATGTAGTCCTTGCGTGCCTGGTCGCCGTGGGTCGTGATGACGAACTCCTGGCGGCCGGCGTCGTACCGCGCGACGGTGCCGAGCGCCTGGACGTTGGAGCCGTGCCCGGTCTCGGTCATCGCGAAGCAGCCCATCAGCTGCCCGGTGATCAGGTCCGGCAGGTAGGCCTCGTGGTGGTGTTCGGTGCCCAGGTGCAGGATCGCGCCCCCGAAGAGTCCGAACTGCACACCGACCTTCACCAGCACCGACAGGTCACCGAAGGCCAGGGTCTCGAACGCGGCGATCGAGGCTCCGACGTCGCCTCCTCCGCCGTACGTGGCCGGGAAGCCCATGCCGGTCTGGCCCGTCGCGGCCATCTCGACGACGATCTCGCGCACCCGCTCACGAAACGCGTCGATGTCGAGCTCCTCGGCCTCCTCGAGAACCGAGGCGTACGTCGCCAGGTTGGTCCGGACGAGGTCGCGGATCTCGGCGTACTCGCCGTCGAGTACCGCCGCCAGTGAACGGGCGTCGATGTCGGGCTGCACGTAGCCGGTCGCCGTGGTGGATGCGTTGTCGGAGGCCATGCCGCTTCGCTACCCCGCCGCGGAAAGATCAACCGGGGGCGACCGGGGGACGACCGGGGACGATCAGGGACGACGGAGGACGACGACCGGGTGATCGCCGCCTCGGCCGCTACGGTCACCCTGCCCGGCGCAGCCACCCTCGTCGTACCGGTACGGAAGTCGGTACGGGCATCAGATGGCGCCCGCGCCTCCCGAGAACGGGCCGCCCGCGCGGTAGTGGCTCGCGATCTCCTCACGGTACTGAACGTCGGCGAGGTACTTCTCGGACTGGAACTCCGGTGCGTCCTTGACCTGTTCCTTGGACAGGGCGAGGTAGACCGCCTGTACCTCCACGTCGACCAGGGTCACGGCACTCGCGGGGATCAGCACCTCCTTGCCGAAGATCCACGCGCCGGTGTCCACGACCAGATAGGCGTCACCGGCCTCGTCGGAGTGCTTGTCCACCGTGCCGACGTGGCCGTCAGTCGCCTCGACAGTCCATCCGGTCAGGTCGGTGCCTGCCAGGTGACCGGACGTCGCGTCATAGCTCCACAGGTTGTCGGTCATGCCGTCACTCCTCTGTTCGCGTAACGATGCTCATCAGGTCGGCGGCCGCCGGTGCTCCGCATTCCCGTGCACACGCCGATCGGTCGTCAGCACCGGGAGGGAGGGAGCCGGTCCAGCGGCCCTCTCCGGGTCGCGTGCCCCTGGGACCCGCGTCCACACTCCCGAAGCTCCACGAATCACGTCTGCGGTGGCGTAGTGCCGACGGCCCGATGTGCCGGCGGCATAGGGCGGCCTGCTCGGGGAGGCCGGTTTGTTCCCGGCTCACGTTCTGGCTGCCTCATGCCGGGCAGACGAAGGAAGCAGGGTGGGGGCGACCGAAGGAGGAGGGCCAATGGCACGGGAACCGTCGATGCGAGCCGTGGGGTGGGCGCGTTCGCTGCCCATCAGCAGCGGCGTGAAGGCGGCAAGGGACTGGACACGTGAGCATCTGACGGCCATCGGCTGGTCGCGGACGGCACCTGACATGGTGGACTCGGTCGTGCTGGCCGTTTCCGAACTCGTCACCAACGCCCATGTCCACGCCCACAGCGACGCCCAACTCATTCTCACCTGGGACGAGCAGTGCCTGCACGTGACCGTGCACGACTCTTCGTCCCACCTGCCGGAGCAGCGTCGCGCCGGCGACCAGGCTCTCGGGGGACGCGGGCTGCTCCTCATCGATGCCCTCGCCGACGAGTGGCAGGCCCACCGCTGCCCCCGCGGCAAGGACGTCACGGCCTGCTTCCAACCGCCCACCGCGAACCAGCCGGCATAGGGCGGCGGGCCCCACGGCGGATCAGCCGCCGCTGGACGAGCGTGCCCGTAGCTGCGGGAGGACGAAGAGCCGGTGTCGGGGGGCGTCCGGCTGGTCGAGTCGGCGCACCAGCAACTCCACTGCGGCTGAACCGACTTCGTGCTTCGCGGGGGCGATGGCGCTCAGCGGGATGTCGGCGAGGCCGGCCACCTCGTCGTCGTACGCCACGATCGCGACCTTGTCCGGGACCGGGATCGACCGTGCGCGCAAGCGCCTGAGCAGCGCGAGCGCCTCGTTGTCGGGGTGGGCGATGACCGCGTCGACGCGGCCCTCCGCCACGGCGTCGAGAAGCGCCTCGATCGGGGTGTCGTACTCGGGGCTGCCGTGGCCCGCGTCGGCGAGGTCCAGGACGGATGTCGAAGGGGGCGCTTCGAGCCCGGCCGCTCGTACGCCGGCCTCGAAGCCCTCGATGATCCATTGCGCGGTCGGGCTCGTCCCCCGCAGGAGCAGCACCAGGTGGCGGCGGCCCGCCTCGGCGAGATGCCGTACGGCCAGCCGCGCCCCATGGACGTGGTCGGACAGGACGTGGTCGATCCCGGCCACCTCGTCGGCCTCGGGTCGGCGCTCCACGATCACGACGGGGACGGCGAGTTCTTCGTACCAGCCGCGCGGCCCGGACGGGACGACGAGCAGCCCGTCGACGCCGTCGCCGATCATCCGCTCGACCTGCGTGCGCTCCTCCCCCGCGTCGTACCCCGAAATGTCCAGTACGAGGCGGAGGTTGTGGGCGGCAGCGGCCTCCCGCGCTCCCTTGATCACCTCGGGGTAGTAGTAGTCGGCGGACGGCACGATCAGGCCGATGACGCGTTGCCGGCCGGGGGTCCGAGCGCCGCGGGCCGTTCCGGCGGGGGCGGTCTCCGCCCAGGTGTCGGGGAGCATCGCCCCGCCGTGCACCCGGGCGACGAGGCCGCGGTCGGCGAGGATCTCCACGTCCCGGCGGACCGTGACCGGCGAGACACCCAGCTCGGCCGCGAAATCGCTGACTCTCAGGGAGCCTTCTTCCCTCAGCCTGCGCAGGATCGCCTGATGCCTGTTCTCCGCGTGCACTTCCCGCTCCCCTCGGACGACACCCCAGTTCAGAAGGAGTGTAGCCAGCTCGCGATCGATTCTGTCGCTTTTCCAACGAACGGACATCTACTGGCTGTTCTTGTCCAAACCGTTGCTGTCTTGAATTTCCGCGTGCTAGAAAACCCCCGCTCACGAGCCATCGACAGACAGCGCCGAGGCAACGACGCGCTCACCTCCCGTAAAGGTCGTGTCCCATGGCATCTCCCTGGCGCCGCCGCACGTTCCTCCACGCCGCCGGTGGGGGCGCGCTCGCCTTCGGGCTCACCGGAGCGCTCACGCACCCGTCCTCCGCCGCCGTGCACGTCACCGGGGCTGACGGCGCGGTCACCACCGCGTCGGACGCGGAGTTCGACGCGCTCCGTGGCAAGTGGCGCGCGCTCATACTCGGTACGGGCTTCAGTCCGACGGCTGAGCCGTACCGGACCATCCTCGCCACCCTCGGCACCACCGCGGCCGCCTACCGGGCGACCATGGCCCCGGCGCGTGGTTCGCTCTGGCCCGGCCGGTCCTGGGCCGATCCGGAGCCGGACCTCGACGCGGAGTCGTACGCCTTCTCGGGGATCATGAACGACAGCTTCAACCGGCTGCGGACCATGGCCGAGGCGTACTCCCAGCCGGGCACCGGGCTGACCGGGGACGCCGTGCTCAGGGACGCCGTCCTCACCGGCCTCGAGCACCTCCACACGGAGGTCTACAACGAGAACACCGCGCGCTACGGCAATTGGTACAACTGGCAGATCGGCGCTCCCCAGGCGCTGATGGATACGTGCGTGCTCATGTACGACCACCTGTCGGCGGCGCAGATCGCCGGCTACTGCCGGGCCGTGGACGCGTTCGTGCCGGACTCGGTCTTCGCCTCGTACACGGGAACCAGTACCGGCGCCAACCGGGTCGACCTGTGCCGGGGAGTCATTCTGCGCGGGATCGTCGGCAAGGACGCGCGCAGGCTCGCGCTGGCCTCCAAGGCGCTGGCACCGGTGTTCCCCTATGTCACCTCGGGGGACGGCTTCTACGACGACGGATCGTTCATCCAGCATCGGAACGTCCCCTACATCGGGGGCTACGGCGCGGTGCTCCACGACGGGGTGGGGCGGCTGCTGGCGCTGCTGCGCGGGTCGACCTGGGAGGTGACGGACGCGGGCACGCAACTGTTCCTCGACACGATCGAGAAGGCCGTCGCGCCGTTCATCTACAACGGTCTGATCATGGACAACGTGAGCAGCCGGGGGATCAGCCGGATGGGCGGCAGCGACCACCAGCGCGCCCACGGCCTCATGGCGACCATCCTGTTGGTCGGCCAGGGAGCGAGCCCCGAGGAGAACGCCCGGTGGCGCGCGATGGTCAAGGGCTGGCTGCAGCGGGACTACTACTACCCTGCGCTGAAGAACCCCGGTCTGAGCCTGATCCGGGCGTCGCTCCTGCAGTCCTTGCAGGACGACACGTCCGTCAGGGCCGCCCCGGAGCCCGTCGAGCACCGGCTGTTCCCCACCATGGCGCGGGCCACGCACCGCCGTCGCGACTGGGCGGTCTCGGTCTCCATGGCCTCGAACCGCATCGCCCACTACGAGTTCGGCAACGGCGAGCACGCCCGTGGCTACCACACCGGCGCGGGCTGGCTGTCCTGGTGGGGCCGCGACTTCGGTCTTGAGCAGTACTCGGACGCGTACTGGCCCACGGTGGACCCGTACCGGCTGCCCGGTATCACCGCGTCGCGCAAGCCTCTCGCCGACGGCGAGGGCGGCAACTGGGGGCAGCCCATGCCGGACGCCGCCTGGGTCGGCGGCACCACCGACGGCGAGTTCGCCGCCATCGGCCAGCATCTCAAGGGCCTGTCCAGCACCATGAACGCCAAGAAGTCCTGGTTCTGCCTCGACGACTCCGTCGTCTGCCTGGGCGCCGGCATCACCTCCACGGACGGCCACGCCGTCGAGACGACCGTCGACAACCGCGCCCTCGGTGCGACCGGCGCCCCGGGCCTCACCGTCGACGGCCAGGCGCAACCGGTGGCGCAGGGCTGGTCGGAGACCTTCGACGACGCCGAGTGGGCCCACATCGCAGGGCAGGCGGGCTACGTCTTTCCGGGCGGCGCCCGGGTCAGCGCGGTGCGCGAGGAACGCACCGGCTCCTGGAGGGACATCAACACCGGTGGCTCTCCCGACCCGATCACCCGCCGCTACCTGACCCTCTTCACCGACCACGGTGTCGATCCGACCGACGGCCACTACGCCTACGTCCTGCTGCCGGGCGCCGGCGCCAGGACCACCGCCCACCGCGCCCGCGACAGGGGGTGGCTGCGGATTCTTGCCAACTCCAGCGATCAACAGGGCGTGCGTGTGCCCAGGTTGGGGCTCACCGCGGTGAACTTCTGGAGCGCGGGCACCGTCGAGAGGCTCGGAGCCGACGCTCCCGCTTCGGTACTCGTACGGGAGCATCGCAACGGCACGGCGACGATCGTCGTCTCGGACCCCGCACGACAGGCCACGTCGTTGGACGTCGTCTGGAACCGCCGGGTGAGCAAGGTGCTCTCGAAGCCCGCCACGGTGACCGCCGCCACCACCGGCTCGTCACTCAAGCTCACCTTCGGCGACCTGACCGGCCAGGCCGGCGCCCCGCAGAAGATCACTGTCCGACTGGGCTGAGGTGGAGGCGGGGGGCCGGGCGTCACCTCTCACGGAATCCGACGGGATCCGTACGACAGCCGGAGCGCCTCTCACGGAATCCGTACGACCCCACAGGAGGTAGCCATGCGTCACCACCAGCCCGGACGTCTCCCCCGCCGCTCCCCCACCCTGGTCGCCGCTGCGCTCTCGCTCGTGTGGGCGCCGCCCGCGCATGCCTCGGTGGAGTGGGACGGGGACGCGGACAACGGAGGGACCGCCGTGTTCGCCTCCGTGCTCTGCGGCTCCCCGTCGTACGTGTACCAGCCGGACTGGAACGACGGTCGCGGAAGGATCTTCGGCTTCACCAAGGCAGCGGGATCCGAGCGGTGCGAGGGGCACGGCATCGCCGGCCGCACCCTCACATCGGGCAGGACGTACTGGTTCGGCTGGGAGTCCATGACCAAGACCGGCAACGCCCAGACCATCTTCCAGTGGAAGTCCTGGGGCACCGGCGATGAGCACGACCAGAACTACCCCGTGATCATGAAGGTCGAGGACAGCCGGCTGAAGATCTGGTACGTCGCGCCGGGCGAGCAGTGGATCTCCGCGGGCAGCGTCCCCTGGACGCCCGGTACGTGGAACAAGATCGAGCTGGGCATCGACGCCCGGTCCTCCACGAGCGGTTCGTTCGCCCTGTACGTCAACGGCCGACTGGTCGTGGACCGCCAGAACGCGCGGACGTGGGACCTCAAGGGCAACGTACCCCGCTGGGGCACCTACGGCTCCACCATCTTCGACGTGGAGTCCGTCCACTGGGTCGACGGCCTGAAGATGGGCACGGCACGGGCCGATGTCGACTGAGGCGGTAGGTCGACCGAGGCCAGGCGGAGGGCGCCGGAGTGGGTCTCACGACGTGATCGTCAGCTCGGCGCACCGCGTGACGACGGAGGAGAGTGATCCCTCACTGCCGTACAGCCGACGCTGCACGCGGGCGCCGGTCCCGCGTTCGTGGAGGTGAGCGATGCCTTCGCGGACCCACTCGTCCTCGCCGTGGTCCACCAGTGCCTCGCGAACGTGCTGGTACAGGGCCATGACCGCGTGCTCGGCCGATGTCTCCCGCATGGTTTCGGGGTGCAGGAGCGGACCGTCGAGACCCGAGCGGCCTGCCCGCCATGAGGCCAGTCGCAGCAGGCTCGTCCCCACCCTGGCCGGGGGCAGACCGTCCTGCCAGTCACGGGCCGCGGTCTCGACCAGGGCACGTATGAGCGCCGCCAGCAGGACGGGGGCGGAGGCGTCCAGGCAGACGTCGGCCACCCGGATCTCGACCGTGGGGTACGAGGCCGACAGCCGGGCGTCGAAGTAGATCATGCCTTCGTCGCGCAGCACACCGGTGCCGATCATCGTGCGGACCTGCTCGTGGTAGCGGTCGGCGGAGCCGAAGAGCTCGTACGGGCCGGCGGAGGGCCAGCGGTTCCACACCTGGCTGCGGTAGGCGGCGTATCCGCTGTCCTCACCCTGCCAGAACGGCGAGTTCGCGCTCATCGCCGCCAGGACGGCCAGCCATGGCCGGATGCGGTCCAGGACGGCGACGCCCTCCTCGTCGGAGGCGACCGACACATGGACGTGGCAGCCGCAGGTCAGCTGCTCCTGCGCGGTCAGCCCGAACTGTTTGCCGAGCCACTGATAGCGCGGCCCGACGCTCAGCGAGGGCCGCACGGACAGCGGCGAGGTCGCGATCGCGGCCACCTTGGCGCCGGCGGTCGCCGCGTGCCGGGCGGCTTCCCCGCGGATACGGACGATCTCCTCCTGGAGCTCGCCCATGTCCGTCACCGGCTTGGTGGCGAACTCCAACTGCTCCTTCTGCAGTTCCGCCTCGAACGCGTGCTCCTCGCGAGCGCCACCGCTGCCGCGTCCGCTGCCGTCGGCGTTGCCTCCCGGGGTCTGCCAGGCCAGGCGATCGGCCGCCGCGAGAACCGCTCCTGAGACGGCGCGCGGCGCACCACTGTGCGCGTCCACCAGCAGCAACTCTTCTTCCACACCCACACTTCGCATGTCGCCGCCCAGGGATCGAGCCATCGGATGACTGTCGATTGCCCTCCCTGTCCGCAACCATGCCCAGGCCCCTGCGCGGCGTCCCGCAGCCGTCGGTGTCGACGGCCGGACGCCGGCAGGTCACCACCAGTAGGCGGGATACCTCGGCCCCGCGCGCCGGATGCGCGACCCGGCGTACCCCGTCAGCACCAGGAGGACCGTGGAACCGAGGAGGAGCGGGACGAAACGCGTGGGCTCGGGCGTCTGGAGCACGATGACGACGGCGGTGGCACAGGCCGCGGAGTGCGGCGTACGGGCGAACGTGGTCAGGGCCAGCGTGAGGCCGGCGGCCACGGCCGCGGTCCACGCGTGGCTGCCGACGGCGGCGAGGGCCGCGTAGCCCACGGCAGCGCCGAACAGGTGGCCCAGGATGACGCTGCGGGGCTGGGCCAGAGGCAGCGTGGGGGCGGCGTGCACCAGGGCGGCGCTGGCGGCCAGCGGGGGTATCAGCACCGGTTCGTGGATGAGCGCGCCGATCGCGACGAGCGCGAGGAGGACGGCCGTCGCGGCACTCACGCTGTGGATCGCGGCCACCGGCGTGGGCCTCGCCGGGGCCTTGCCGGCGAACCTCGGCGGGCGGGGGCCGTCGAGGGTGGCGGCGGGAGCGGTGTGGGGCGGTGCGGCGTGGGGAGGGCGGTCGGGGAGGGCGGCGTGCGGATCGGGACGCAGGGGGGCGTCGGTATTCATGTACGCGGTTTCCGTGGCAGGCGGCCGGAGCGGCCGGACGGGGCAATGGCGGTGGGTGACGTCGTCGAGCTCGTGATCGACAGCCGGCCCCGGCCCTGCGCTTCACCCTGGTGCGGCAGCGCGACCACCCACGACTCTAACCTGCGGGGTTTACGACCGTACGGCGCGGGGTCGGCCCACCCGACGGGACGACTCGCCGGGGGTGACCCGGTCGCGCTGATCAGGCGTACCCCGGGTACGGGCGACCATGACGAAGGTGACGCTGATCAAGAGGGCCCAGGCGCCGAACTTGGTGAGGGGTACGGGTTGCCAGCCGTCGAGCTGGTGGGGGTAGCTCCAGGCGCCGACGTAGGTGGCGGCGTTCTCCGCGACCCAGAGGAAGAACCCGATCAGCGCGAAGGCCAGGGCCAGCGGCATCCGGTAGCGGGAGAGCCCCACCGTGAAGTGGACCCAGGTGCCGGCCATGGCAGCGAGCAGCAGCACGGCCAGCAGCAGCCGCGCGTCCGGCAGCCAGTGGTGGGTGAAGAAGTTCAGGTACACCGCGGCCGCGAGGGCGGCCATCAGCCGCGGCCGGTACGCGGTCAGCGACAGATCCATGATCTTCCACGCCCGGCAGCAGTAACTGCCCACGGCGCTGTAGAGGAATCCGCCGTAGAGAGGAACGCCCGCGATCTTGGAAAGGGCGTCCTCCGGATAGCTCCACGAGCCCATGCGCACTTTGACGAGCTCGAAGAGCAGGCCCACAAGATGGCAGCCCAGGATCACAGCGGTGTCCCGGGGGCCGTCCCATCCGACCTTGCGGGCCAGGACCGTCAGGGCCACGCCGTAGAGCAGGAGCAGGTCGTAGCGCGCGATCGGCAGGTCGCCGGGTAGCAGCCGCGAGGCGCCGATGCCGCCGACGAGGACGACGGCGAAGGCGACAGCCCGCACCTGGTCGAGCCCGAAGCGCCAGAACTGGGCGCAGCCGTGGGCGATCCGCTGGAAGGTCATGCCCCAGCAGACTGTCGCCCGACGATCGTTGGTTCCCTCGGGCATGCGAACGCTGCCGGGAGGTGACCACGGGAGCGAATGATTCGTTCACTCCGATGGCAGGCAGCGCGTCCGATGTCCGTGACCGGCCCCTCCCATGATCGTTACCCGCAGGGGCGGCGCCTGAGGGCGGCGGCGTCCCCGCCCCGTAGGTCCAGGGCGCGCGTCTGGCGTCAGGTCATCACCGGAAGGAACGACGAGTGGGTGGCTGGATCAGTGTCGGGCTGGGGGCTGCGGCAGCGTTGTGCCCGCTGCCGCCGTACGGCGACGTCACCGTCGTCATGGACCACGCCCCCGCCGGCGGCCGCCTGGTGGTGTGTGCCCCTGACGTACAGGTCGACATGGGCTACGGCGACGAGGCACCCGGAGCCCCGCGACCCACGTGCACCCCGCCGTCCCCGCCAGCCCCGTCGACGTCGCCCCCGCCCTGGTCTCGGCCGTCTCCCTCGCCTGCCTCCCCGGCGGTCCCCGAGTCCGAGCCGCCCGAGCCGCCCGGCCCCGCGCCCGCACGCTCGGCGCGAGCGGCACCGGCCCCGGCACCCGCCGCACCGCAGCCCCCGGCGCCCCCGGCCGCCGCAGTGCCGCGCGCCACCCAGGCTCCGGCCCCGGCGCCGCCGCAACCGGCGCAAGAGGCTCAAGCCTTCCGGTGGGTGCCGCGCTCGCACTACACCGGCGGTCCGGCGCGTCCGGCGCCGGCCAAGATCTCGATGACCATGTCCACGGTCGTGGTCACCCTGCCGGCCGTCCTGGCCGCGGCCGCCCTGCGGCCGGGGTCCCGTCGCCGCGGCCGTGGCTGACCGTCGCCTCTCCGGTGGGCCGGGGGTGCCTGACCGGCCCACCGCGTCCGCCCCAGTACCTCGTTCACGTCGCTTCGCTTGTCATGGAGTTGTGCAATGCCGGAATGGCTCGTCTACACCCTGGCCTCGGTCCTGGTCTGCGTTCTCGTCGTCACGGCGACCGTCGTGCGGCACCGCCGCGTAGCAGCCGATGAGGACACCTCCCAGACCCCGGACGTGCTGGAGTACATGGTCATGATGGTCGGCGTCGTCTACGCCATCGTGCTCGGTCTGGCGATCGCCGGTGTGTGGGAAGCCCGTAGCGCGGCCGAGGACACCGTGCAGCGCGAGGCTCAGGCGCTGTACGAGATCGACCAGCGCCTGGATGTCTATCCGGCCGCCTTCCGGACCCAGATCAAGGAGCACATCGACGCCTACGCCCGGCACGCCGTCACCACCGAATGGCCCGCCCTGAAGGACGGCGCTCCCGTCGACGGCACCGGCGCCGAGCTGCTGGGCCGCATCCGGAGCGACATCGCGCATCACACCCCGGCCGACGAACTCCAGGCCCAGGCCTACCAGCCGCTCCTGGACCAGGTGGCGGCCGCGGACGACGCCCGTCACCAGCGCCTGGACACCTCCGGCACCACCCTGCCCGCCGCACTCTGGTTCGGCCTCGTCGCCGGCGCCCTGGTCGTCCTGAGCCTGCTCTACACCTTGCAGATCCGCCGCTCCGCGCGCGAACTGCTCCTGGCCACCACCTTCAGCGCCCTGGTGGTCTTCCTCCTCTTCCTCGTCTGGAGCTTCGACGCGCCCCTCGGCCACTCCGGAACGGACTCGGCCCAGCCCCTGAGCGACCTGCTCACCACCGCGGCCTGATCATGGGCCCGTTCTGCGGGTAGGGGTTCGTCATGGATGAGCACGAGTTCGAGCAGTCCGAGACCGACGATCTGCTGGCGGGGCTGAGCGTGGACGACCGCCGTCCGGAGCAGCCTGTCCTGCTGGACTCGACCGGTGCGCCGATCCGGACGTGGCAGGAGAACTACCCGTACGACCGGAAGATCCGGCGTGGCGAGTACGAGCGGACCAAGCGGATCCTCCAGATCGAGCTGCTGAAGCTCCAACGCTGGGTGAAGGAGACGGGGGCTCGGCTCGTGGTGATCTGCGAGGGCCGGGACGCGGCCGGCAAGGGCGGCACGATCCAACGGTTCACGGAGCGGCTCAACCCGCGTGGCGCCCGGATCGTCGCCCTGGACAAGCCCTCCGAGCGGGAGGCCGGCCAGTGGTACTTCCAGCGCTACGTCGCCCAGCTCCCCACCGCTGGTGAGATCGTCTTCTTCGACCGCTCCTGGTACAACCGCGCGGGCGTCGAGAGGGTCATGGGTTTCTGCTCCCAGCAGGACTACGAGCTCTTTCTGCGGCAGTGCCCCGCGTTCGAGAGCATGCTGGTCGCCGACGGGATCCTGCTGGTGAAGTTCTGGTTCTCCGTGTCGCGCGCCGAGCAGCGCACCCGGTTCGCGATTCGCCAGGTGGATCCGGTGCGTCAGTGGAAGCTGTCGCCCACGGACATCGCTTCGCTGGACCTGTGGGACGCCTACACCGCCGCGAAGGTCGACATGTTCCGGGCCACCGACACCGAGCAGGCTCCGTGGACCGTCGTCAAGAGCAACGACAAGCGGCGGGGGCGGCTGGAGGCGATGCGCAGCCTGCTGTGGCGCATCGACTACGCCAAGAAGGACCCGGCAGCGGTCGGCCGACCGGATCCCCTGATCGTCGGCGCCGCCCACACTCTCCTGGAAGCCGGTGAAGAACCCACCGACCTTTCGCCCACACCACTGGCCGAAGGCAGCGACCTCGGCCCCGGCCTCCACCCCGACGGGACGTAGACCGAAAACCCGCCGAGGGGACCCACGTACGCAGAGGCGGGGCCGATCACGCAGATGCGAGACAGGCACGGCTTACGTCGACGGCCCGGTGGCCGACCTCAGGCCGGCTTGCGCCACACGGAGATGTGCTTCGCGGAGTCCTGGGTGAACGGCGCCCCGTCCCAGTCCGCGACGCGACGATCCAGCTCGAGCCCAGCGATCCGGGCCATCAGGTCGAGCTCTGAGGGCCAGGCGTAGCGGTGGCGGGAGTTGCCGCGGCGGTAGCGGCCGTCGTCGCCGTCGCGCGTGAAGTGGTGCGAGACGAGAATCTGCTCGACGAGGTCGAAGGTGTCGAAGCCGAGATGCTGCTCAGAGACGTCGAACGGCACCGCGACCTGGCCGGGCGGCAGGTACCGCAGCGGCGGTACGCCCAGCTCGATGACGAATCGGCCGCCGGGCTCCAGATGACGTGCGGCGTTGCGGAAGCACTCGACCTGCTCGTCCTGCGTGAGCAGGTTCGTGATGGTGTTGTAGACGAGATAGACCAGGGTGAACTCGCCGGTAACGACGGTGGTGGCCATGTCCCCGATGACTACCGGGAGCGTGTCCTCGTCGATCTTGCGCCGCAGCACCGCTGCCATGTGCTCGGACAGTTCGATGCCCACCACCGGCACGCCGCGTTCCCGGAGCGGAACGCCCACTCGTCCGGTCCCGATGGCGAACTCCAGTGCCCGGCCGTCTCCGGCGAGCCCGGCAAGGAATGCGAGAGTCGGTCCGAGAACGGCGGCCGAGGACATCTCGGTCTCCTCGGCGTCGTAGCGGTCGGCGGTCGCACGGGTCCACAGCTCACTGCTCGTCACGGGCGGCCACTTTGCCGGGCGCTAAGGGGCGCTGTCGACGCATTTACCTTCCTTCGGGCCCGATCAGACGGTTCAGGGAGTTCAGGGAGGGCCGGTACAGACCTTTCAGGGCACCGCCCGGCTTGGGGGCGCACGCCGTCCGGGACATGCCCCGGACAGCGCGGGCGGGTGGCGTGTGGTGGGTGGCAGAGTGGGGTGTGGTGAACCCCGGGTGCGGGAGTGCGCAGTGCTTCTCCGTTCTTCGCGCCCAGTCCTTCCGCCCGTTCGTCCGATCAGAGGTCTGTCATGCGGCTCCATCGGGTTCTCGTCACGCTGACCGCGCTGGCACTCCTGCCGCTCGCCGGATGCGCCGACTCCCCCGCGCCAGCCGACGCCGCCCCGGCGTCACGCGAAGCGACCACGCCGACGAACGGAGCGCCCGACGTCCAGGCGTCCTTCCGGGAGTTGGAACGGTCGTACGGTGCCCGGCTGGGGGTGTACGCGGTCGACACGGGCAACGGCCGGGAGGTCGCGTACAACGACGGGGCACGCTTTCCGTACGCCTCCACCTTCAAGGCGCTGGCCGCCGGAGCGGTGTTGCGTGACCGTACCGCCGGTGACATGAACCGCGTCGTCACCTACTCGCGGGGCGATCTGGTGCCCCACTCCCCCGTCACCGAACGCCATACGGAGACCGGGATGACGTTGAAGGAGCTGTGCGACGCCGCTGTCCGCCACAGCGACAACACCGCCGCCAACCTGATTCTCGACGAACTCGGCGGGCCTCGGGCGCTCGATGCCGTACTCGAGGAGTTGGGCGACGACGTCACCGACATGGAGCGGCGTGAGCCCGAGCTCAACGAGTGGGCGCCCGGCGCCACCCAGGACACCAGCACCCCGCGCGCTCTGGCGGGTGACCTGCGCGCCTTCGTGCTCGGAAACGCGCTTCGGCCGCCCCAGCGTGAGCAGTTGGCGCAGTGGTTGCGGACGAACACGACCGGCGCTGAACTCGTCCGCGCCGGTGTGCCCGCGAGCTGGGACGTCGGCGACAAGTCGGGGGCGGGCAGCACCTACGGCACTCGTAACGACATCGCCGTGCTGTGGCCGCCCGGCAGGGCTCCGATCGTCATCGCCGTACTGTCCAACCGCCACCGCGCCGACGACCACTACGACAACAAGCTCATCGCCGACGCGGCCTCGGTCGTCGCACGCGCTCTGTCGTGAGCGGGTGGGCGATCGAGCGGGTGGGCGTCGGACGCGCGGTCAGACGGAAGCCGCCCGGTGGGTGACGCGTCCGTCGAGGACCGTCAGCAGTACGGGCAGGTCAGCAAGGGCCGTCGCGGACGTCGTGAGCGGGTTGTCGGCGAAGACCGTCAGGTCGGCGCGGTAGCCGACGGCGAGGCGGCCCGCCCGGTCTTCCTCGCCCGCCGCGAACGCCGGGCCCGTCGTCATTCCCTGGAGCGCGTGCAAGGCGTCGAGCGCCTGGTCCGGGCCGTGCGGGGGCTGCGTCAGGTCGCGGGTGGGGCGGCGGTGGCGAGCGCCTGCCATCACGCCCAGGGGTGGGAACGGCGCGATCGGCCAGTCCGAGCCGAGGACGACGGTGGCGCCCGAGTCCCGCAGGTCGCGGCAGCGCCACGCACGCGAGGCACGGTCCTCGCCGAGGCGGCGGGACCAGTTGTCGGTGTGGTCGGCGCGGGTGAAGTCGCAGCAGTGCGTGGGCTGCATCGAGGCCACGACGCCGAGTTCGGCGAAGCGGCGCAGGGTGTCGTCGGGGACGCTCTCGATGTGCTCGATGCGGTGGCGGACTGCGTGCACGCCGGCGGCGTTCACCCCGTCCGCGGCCTGGGCCTTCTCCACGGCGTCGAGGGCGTGGCGTACGGCGGCGTCACCGATGGCGTGGGTGGCGGTCGGCACGCCGGCGCGGTGCAGCGTGGCGATGACGCGGGTGTAGGCATCGGGGTCGGGCCAGAAGGGATGGGTGGACTCGCCGTGGCGGTCGGGGTTTTCGAGCCAGGCCGTGCCGTTGTCGATGGTTCCGTCCATGAACAGCTTGACCCCGGCGACACGCCACAGTTCCCCGCCGGTGCCCTGCTGCTCGATCAGGGCGCGTAGCGCGGCCTCGTCGGTACCGGGCTGGCACCACGGCGCGACACGCAGCCGCAGGGGAAGTTCCCCGGCTGCTTCGAGTTCCGCGTACAGGGCGAGGCTGTCGCCGTTGGCGTCCATCGCGTGCCCGCCCGTCAGGCCGGTCGCGGCCATCGCGCGCAGGGCGACGGCAAGGCGTTCGCGGCGCTCGGCGTGGGTGGGCTGGGGCGCGGCGCGTTCGACGAGTTCGCAGGCCGCGTCCTCCAGGAGGAGGCCGGTCGGCCTGCCTTGCTGGTCGCAGACGATCTCGGCGGACTGGTCGAAGGTCCGCGGTCCGTCGATTCCGGCGAGTTCGAGGGCGCGGGGACTGGCCAGCGTCGAGTGGGCGTCGAAGAGCTGGAGCAGGGCCGGCACGCCGTCCAGTACGGGAGCGAGTGCGGCGGACTCGACGGGGTGGTCGCCGAACGCGTTCGGGTCCAGGCCCCAGCCGAACAACCACGCGCCGGGTTCGAGCGTCCGGATCTCGCGCGCGAGGGCCTCGCGGAGGGAAGGGAGATCCGTGCAGGCCGACAGGTCGAGGCCGTGGGTGAGCTCGGCGCCGGAGACGGGGTGGAGGTGGCCGTCGGTCAGTCCGGGGGTGACGACGGCGCCCTTGACGTCGAGGACGGTGGTGGCGGAGCCGGCGAGCGCGCGGATCTCGCGGTCGTCGCCCAGGGCGGCAATCCGGCCGTCGGCGACGGCCAGGGCGGTGGCGGGCAGGACGTGGCCGGTCATCGGGTCGAGCAGACGAGCCGAGAGGAGGACCAGGGAGGGGCGCACTGCGACTCCAGGGGTGGGCGGGGTGTGGGAAGTGGGGAGGGGGTGTAGTTCGGGGTGGGGGCGGGCGGGGGCCGGCCCCTCCGTCGGCCCCCGGCGTCAGCCCCCGTCCGCGTCCGCGCCGAGTGTGCCGCTCGGCAACCCCAGTTCTCGTTCTGCCGTGGTCAGGGCCATGCGGGTCACCACGTCCGGGCGGTTGCCGCGGTCGGTGTTCGCGTGGGCGCCGAGGCCGTCGATGACCACCAGGATCTGGATGGCCGTCGCGCGGGGGTCGTCCGTGCGGAACTCCCCCGCTGTCACGCCGTCGCGGATGAGGCCTTCGAGGCGGTCGTCGGAGGCCCGTTCCATCTCTGCCACCTTCTCGCGCAGGAGGGGGCGGTAGCGGCTCAGGTGGCGGGCGTTGATCCAGAGGCGGCTGATGTCGTCGTACGCCTCGCCCGTCGACAGCGCGAAGTAGCGCGCGAGGTGGTGCGTAGGTGTGCCGTCGGGGCGGTCGGCGGGCAGCAGGGCGTCCAGTTCGCCGGTGGCGGCGGTGGCGAAGGCCTCGGCCACGAGTTCTTCCGCCGAGGGGAAGTAGTGGCTGATCAGGCCGGGGCGTACGTCGAGCTCCTCGGCGATCCGCCGAAGGGTGACGCATTCGAGGCCCTCGGTCAGGGCGACGCGGGCCGCGGCCTCGACGATCTCCGCGCGGCGGGCTTCGGGGCTCTTGCGAATTCGTTTGCGCTGCACGCTTGACGACATACCAGCGATGCTATTGAGTGTGCGACCAATAAGCAAGCAGGTCGGCACCACACGCATCCGGAGGGCCTCATGGCGTCCACCATCCCCGACCCCCACCCCTCCGCCCAGGGCGCACACCCGGCGCCCCCGGGCGCCGAGCGGGCGGGCCGGGTCGAGGTCCACGGCATCGACCACATCCCCGACGCGGAGCGTCACGGCCGGCCCCGTGAACTGTTCGCCGTCTGGGCCGCGGCCAACGTCAACTACCTCAGCCTGGTCGTCGGCGGCGCCCTGGTCCTCATGGGACTGAGCCTGGCGCAGGCCCTCGCGGTCATCGTCGTCGGCAATCTGTTCTGGCTGCTCACCGGCGTACTCGCGATGTCGGGGCCCGCGGCCGGCGCGCCGAGCGAGGTGATCACGCGGACGATGTACGGGGTCCGGGGCAACCGTGTGAACAACGCGGTCACCGGCTGGATGATCTCCGTCTGCTACTTCGCCCTCAACCTGGCCGCCGCCGCGTCCGCGGCCTTCGCCCTCGTCGCGAAAACGGGCCTGCCGACGAACACGGCCGTGAAGGTCGCCGTCGTACTCGTCATCGCCGGCGTCACCCTGACCATCAGCGTCTACGGGCACGCCCTGATCGTGAAGCTGTACCTCCCGATCACACTCGCCCTCGCCGCCGCCTTCGGCGTGGTGGCCTACGCGGTCCTGCTCCACGCCGACTTCGGGTACTCCTCCGGAACGCCGCAGAGCGGCACGGATCTGTGGGCGACGGCCCTCGCGGGCGTCACGCTCATCGCGGCGGGTCCCCTGTCGTACACCACCAGCGCCGACTTCTCCCGCTACCTGCCGCGTACGGCGCCGTCCCGCGCGGTCATGGGCTGGACCGCGCTGGGTGGATTCCTGCCGAGCGTCGTCGTCTGTTCCCTGGGGGCGCTGGCGGCCACCGCCGTCGACATGACCGACCCTCAGACCGCACTGGAGCAGATCCTGCCCGCCTGGTTCACCCCGGTGTTCCTGCTCGCCCTCGTCCTCGGCACGATCGCGATCAACGCCCTGACCGCCTACAGCGCCGGTCTCGCACTCCAGGCGGTGGGCCTGCGCATCCGCCGTTCCTTCAGCGTCGTCGTCGACGGCGCCGTCGCCTCCGGCCTGACCCTGTACGCGCTGCTCGTCTCCAACTTCCTCGACACCGTCAGCAACGTCCTCCAGCTCACCGTCGTACTCCTCGGCCCCGCCACCGCGCTGTACGCCACCGACATCGCCCTGCGCCGCAACCGCTACGACGGGCCCGCGCTGATGGACGAGAGTCCGGCCAGTCCCTACTGGTACTCCGGCGGCGTCAACGTGCCGGGCGCGCTCGCACTCGGAGCGGGGGTGGGCGCGGCCGCACTGTGTGTCAACACCCTGTACACCGGGCCGATCGCCGCCGCTCTCGGCGGAATCGACCTCGCCCTGCCCGCCGGCATCCTCGTCACCTCGGGCTGCTACCTGCTCCTGCGGCGTGGGATCGGACGCCCTGCCGGGCAGTAGGCGAAGGGCCCTCCGGCCGAGCGGGCGGGGCGGCGCACGCGGGTGCGCACGACGTGCGGGAGGGGGTACGCGGGGAGATCATCCTTCCATGGCAGGTACGTCCCAACCGTCCGCGCCGGCCGGTGGCGCCACGTCAGGAGCTCCCCGCCAGACGCTCGCCCTCGTGGCGATGCTCTTCGCGGTCTCCATGACGTTCATCGACCAGACCATCGTCTCGATCGCCGCGCCGCGCATCACCGCCGAGCTCGGCCTCTCCGCCTCCGGGATGCAGTGGGTCGTCAACGCCTACCTGCTCTCCCTCGCCGCGTTCTTCGCGCTCGGCGGACGGCTGTCCGACCTCTTCGGACACCGGCGGATCATGCTGCTCGGCACGGTCGTCTTCGTCGTCTCGTCGGTGTTGTGCGGCTGCGTCCCCGACGACAGCTTCGCGCTCACGTGGCTCATCGTCTTCCGCGCCACCCAGGGCCTGGGCGCCGCCCTGATGTTCCCCGCCGCCCTGGCCGTCGTCGTCGCCGTCTTCCCCGTCGACCGGCGAGGCCGGGCCCTCGCCCTCTTCTTCGGCCTGTCCGGCGCCTTGACCGCCCTCGGCCCCCTCCTGGGCGGCTGGCTCACCGCATGGACCTGGCGGGCCATCTTCTGGGTGAACGTACCGGTCGCGGTCATCGCCATCGTGCTCACCGTTCTGGCCCGGGTCCCCGCGAGCCGGCGTCAGGAAAGGCTGGATGCCGTCGGCGCCGTGCTCGTGGCCGCCGGTATGGGCCTGAGCGTGCTCGGCTTCCAACAGGCATCGTCCTGGGGCTGGAGCAGCGCCACGACGTGGGCCTGCATCGCCGGTGGTCTGGTGATCCTTGTGCTGTTCGTCGGATACGAGCGGCGCACCACGCACCCGCTGATCAACCTCGACGTCTTCCGCGACCGGGCCTTCACCGTAGACAGCCTGGTGCTGTTCTTCGCGATGCTCGCGTTCGTGCCGGTGTTCTTCTTCGCCTCCGTGTACGCCCAGGTGTCCCTGAGCTCCTCGCCGAACCAGGCCGCCCTGTACCTGCTGTACTTCTTCATCGGATTCGGCATCGCCTCCCAATGGGGCGGCAAGATCCTCGACAAACGCGGCGCCCGCCCCGCCATGAAAATCGGCTGCGCACTCGGCGCCGTCGGCTTCTTCCTCTGGGCCCAGAAACTGACCGACCTGTCGATGCACGACCAATGGCCCTACGCGGCCGTGGCCGGCGCCGGCATCGGATTTCTGCTGGCCCCCGCCTCCACCGACGCCGTCAACCGCGCCATCGGCGCCTCGTACGGCGAGGTCACCGGCATCACCCAGACCGTCCGCAACTACGCGGCCGCCATCGGCATGGCCGTCCTCAGCACCATCCTGACCCATGTCTCCACCGACCGGATCGCCGCCACACTGCAGGAACGCGGCCTCCCGCCCGCCGAGGCCCAATCGACGGCCCGTCACGTCGCCGAAGCAGTCACCGGCCACCCCGACGGGCAGGCCCCCACCGGCGACGGCCCCGTGGCCAGAGCCCTCCAAGGCGCCGGCGACGCCATCCGGACCGACTTCGCCGAAGCGAACCAGTGGGTCTTCTACGCCATGGCCATCGCGCTGGCCATCGCCTTCCTCTGCGCCCTCGCCCACCCCGGCACACGCGTCACCGAGAACTCGGTGCAGAGCGAGAACTGATGGCCAGTCAACTCCGATGCTGCTGACCCAGGAAGCCAGTTCACCGGAATGAGTCCTCCTTCCGGATTCGCCGGGCCTCCCTCCGGTCGGCCGTCTACCGTGCGGAACGCCGCGCCCGTCCTGCGCGGTCACGTGAGGAGGAACCCTGTGTCATCGCCCTGCGACCCCCGACACGCTCCCGTCGGCGATGTGGATGCGGCTCTCATGGTGATCGACTCCCGGCTCAAGGCCGTCTACGACGGCGTGACCGGGACCAGCCCCGAGCAGCAGCAGATGATCGACCACTACACAGCCTCCCTGGGCCCCAGGGGCGCCGACGAGGTGCTGGACGGCGCGTGCACGCTCATCTACATGTTCATGAAATGGCTGCGGGCCGCCTACGAGGATCACGACAAGGACGTCATCGAGTACGTGGTGCCCAGCCTCGTGGCCTCACTGCGCGCGATGCCCAGGAGCATCCGCCCCGAAGCCATCCCCACCATGGCGGGTCTGGCCATCGCCGCGGGCACCGGCCTCAGCCCCAGCCTGTGGCGGCAGCAGTACGGCGCCTGGACCGAGGCCGAGATGAAACCCCTGGAAGCCACCGCCTTCCTGCTCGCCGAGCACATCAACCGGCTCACCGACGACCGCGACTTCGCCACCCGTCTGATCACCACAGCCCTCTCCAGCGTGGAACACGACACAGCATCCGACTGAAGAACCGCGGCGAGCCGCTCCAGCCCCACGGCGTTGGTCACCCGCGGGCGGATACGGCGAGCAGACGACCGGTCACCGATGAGCCCTACCAGGGGGCGCGCCGGTGCCACGCGCGTGTGGTGGCCGGTGGGAGGCGTGGGGCGTACTAGCCTCCGCCTATGCCTCGTGATCTCTTTCGTTCCGCATGCGTTCTGGCCGGGTGCGCGCTGCTGTGGTGTGTGAACGGTGCTCCTGCCGCCGCGGCCCGGCCGGGTGATGTGGGGGTCGTCGTCCGGGAGGACTTCTCCATCGGTGCGCTGCCCGGGCAGTGGCGGGTGGCCGGTGGGGAGTGGCGGGTCGAGGGCGGGCAGTTGGTGGGGAGTGCCGGGGGCGGGAAGGGGGTGGTGACGTTCGCGGGTGGACCGGCGGATCTCCGGTTCGAGGCGCGGGCGCGGTTCAAGCCGGGGGCCGGTGGGTGGTTCGGGCTGGGTGTGGATGTGCCGGCTTCCGGGGCGGGGGCGTGGACCGCCGGGGTGGTGCGTGCCGGGCGTGGTGTCTCCTTCGGGGAAGGGACCGGTGAGGGCGCGCCGGTTCCGGTCGGGGTGGCTGCCGAGGGGGAGGTACGGGTGCGGGTCGAGGTCCGGGACCGGCAGGCCGTGTGGTTCCTCGACGACCGGCAGGTCTTGGTGACGAGCCGCCCTCAGGGGTCTGCCGATGGTGGGTTGGCGCTGGTGGTGGGCGGGGGGTCCGTGGCGTTCGACGACGTGCGGGTCACGCGCGTGACCTCGTCCGCGTTCCAACGCGCCGATGCCGAGCGGTTGGCGGTCGTGGCACACCGGGGGGCGTCCTCTCTGGCGCCCGAGAACACGATGGTCGCGCAGGAGGTGGGGCGGCGTTCCGGGGCGGAGTTCATCGAGAACGACGTCCGGCTGAGCCTGGACCGTGTGCCGTTCCTGATGCACGACGCGACCGTCGACCGGACGACGGACGGGACGGGGAAGATCGGCGCGCTGAGCGCCGCGCAGATCGGCCGGCTGGATGCGGGGGCGTGGTTCGCTCCGGTGTTCGCCGGTGCCCGCGTTCCCACGCTCGCCGAGCAGTTGGCCGATCTGCGGACGCGGGGCGGCAGTCTGCTCCTGGAGATCAAGCAGGCCGACACCGCCGAGGACGTCGCGACGATGATCGATGTCGTACGGGCGGAGAAGATGACCGGCCGCGTGGTCGTCCAGAGCTTCGATCCCCAGCACCTGCGCTGGGTGCGCGCCTTGGCACCCGAGCTGCCGCTCGGCCTGTTGCGCGACAAGTTGGACGCCGATCCGGTGGCCCTGTGCAAGGAGATGGGCCTTGCCCTGTATCTCCCCAGTGGCGCGGCCCTGGAGGCCCGGCCAGGGGTCGTGGGCGATCTGCACCAGGCGGGGGTGGCTGTGTGGGTGTGGACCGTGGACACGGCCGAGCGGTGGGACCGGTACGACGGGTACGGAGTGGACGGCATCATCTCCAACCGGGCCGCCGAACTGACCGGCTGGAACCGCGGGCGGGTCGACAGCGCGTCCGCTGCCGGCCGCACCGCGCCGTAGGCGATCCCCGACGCGCTCGGTCCGCCTCCGTTCAGTTCGTCAGCGCCTCCAGTTCCGCGTTCGCTCGCGCGGTCACCAGGGCGAGGACGCGGCCGGCGGCGACCAGGTCGTCGGCGGGTATGCCGCCCCAGATACGGGCGCTGATCGGGGCGGTCTCGGCGCCCACGGCGGCGAGCAGTTCGCGTCCGGCCTCCGTGGGGCGCAGGTGCGGGCCGTCCGCGACCAGCAGGTCCTTGGCCAGCAGGTCGTCGAGGGTGGCGCGGATTCCGGCCGGGGCGGCCTTGAGGGAGGTACGGACCTGGGTGACGAGGTCGTCCGGCGTCTGCGCGGTGTCGGCGGTGACGGCGGCGCGCAGGGCGATCTGCTCCTGGAACGTGAGGTCGTGCCGTGCCAGGACGTGCTCCAGGACGCCTCGGGCGGCGTAGTGGGCCAGCCCGAGGGCGCGGGCGTCGGCGGGAGTGGCGGTGGCGGTGGGCGCGGGGGTGGTCATGGGGTGGTCCTCTCCGTCTTCTCGTCGTTCTCGTCGTTCGGTGCGGGTGGAGCGAGAGGTGCGTCGAGCAGGGTCATCAGCTCGTCGGTGAACGCCCGCGTGCGTGGGGCGTCCAGCCCGCCGAGCGGTTCAAGCAGCTGCTGAAGGAGGTCCTGGACCACCTTGACGGCCTGCCGTGCGACCGTTGCGCCCTGCTCGGTCAGGGCGAGTTGCACGGCGCGGGGGTCACGCGGGTCGCGGGCGCGTTCGATCAGGTCGGACGACTCCAGGGCCCGCGCCAGCTTGGAGACGTACAGCGCCTCCAGGCCGGTGTGGTCGGCGAGTTGACGCTGGCTGGGGCGCTCGCCGGTGCGCTGCATGCCGTACAGCGAGGCGACCAGTACGTACTGCGCGTGGGTGAGCCCCAAGGGAGCCACCGCGCGATCGACGGCGACGCGCCACTTGTTGGCGAGCCGCCATACGAGGAAGCCGGGCGTCGGACCCGGTGAACCCTTGCTCATGCCAAATAAAGTACATGGCTACTATCGCCATGGCTACTATTTTCGGACGCCCGTGGTCGACGTGATCGTGCGGGAGAGCTTGCTCGTACGTGACGGGCTTCACCCGGACGGCCGACTCCTGGACGTCTCAAAGCTCTTCTTGGGGGAAGGGTGGCGGGACGACTGTGCATACACAGGCCCGACGATCGGTGAGGCGGGGACCATGGCGACTGGGGTGAGCGGTGCCGATGCGCGTGCTCGGCTGTGGGCGCGAGGGGCCGTGCTGGCGGTGGTGGCCACCGTTGCCCTGTTGCTGGTGTCGGTCGGCGGGGGTGGAGTGGTCGTAGTGGTCAGCGGGCTGGTCGGGCTCGGCGTCACCGCCGCCGGGGCCTGGTGGGCGGTGGCCCGGCGGGGACCGCGGCGGTGGCTGGGCGGGCTGCTCATGGTCGGCGCCCCGGTCGGGTTGCTCGTGCTGTACGTGCGCAGCGGACTGTGGCTGACCGCGCTCGTCGCCCTCGCGCTCTGGGGCGTGGCCCTGGGCTGCGGGCGGGCCGCTCTTCGGCCGTCGCACGCCGGGCATCACATGCGGACCGCGCCCCGCCGGCCCCCCCACCGTCCCGTCATCCTCATGAACCCCGCCTCCGGCGACGGCAAGGTCGAACGCTTCGGGCTCGTCGAGCGGGCCGAGCAGCTCGGGGCGCGCGTGATCCTTCTTGAGCCGTCCGGCGGGGACCAGGTCGTCGAGCTGGCCCGGCAGGCGGTCTCCGAGGGGGCCGACCTGCTCGGCGCCGCGGGCGGCGACGGTACGCAGGCACAGGTCGCCGGCGTGGCCGCCGAGCACGATCTGCCGTTCCTCGTGGTGCCGGCAGGCACCCGCAACCATTTCGCCATGGACCTCGGGCTCGACCGCCAGGATCCGTCGCTCAGCCTTGAAGCCCTCGCCCATGGCGAGGAGCTGCGCGTCGACCTCGGTGACGTCAACGGACTCCCGTTCGTCAACACCGTGTCGTTCGGGGTGTACGCGCGGGTCGTGCAGCGCCCCGAGTACCGCGACGCCAAGGCCGAGACCGCGCTCGACGCCATGCCCGATCTCCTCCATGAGAGCGGGCCACGCCTCGACGCCACGGCCGACGGGCTCCTCCTGCCGTCCCAGCAGGCGCTTCTTGTGAGCAACAACCCCTACATAAGGCCCGACCCGTTCTCCGGCCGCCGTCCCCGGCTCGACAAGGGCGAGCTCGGCGTCATCGGCGTACGCGTCGACAGCGCGGCCGCGGCCGCCGACGTCGCGCTGCGGGGGTCGCTCTCCGAGGGCCTCAACGTGCTGACCTCGCACCAGGTCGACGTGACCGCCGACGGCGACGACACCATGCCCGTCGCCGTGGACGGCGAGGCGCTCATTCTGCGGACGCCCGTGACCTGCACCGTCCGGCACCGTGCGCTGCGCGTACGCGTGCCGCGCGACCGGCCCGGAGGACCGGCCGTCGCCCCTGCAGTCAACTGGCGACGCATCTTCACACTGGCCTTCCGAGGGAGGGGCGATGAGTAGTCCGCACGAAGAGAAGCCCGGTGGTCCTGCCGCCGTTCTCCACGACCTACGCGCCGTCGACGGCGCGCTGTACGCCGCTGTCGCCGCGACACCCACACCCACGCTCGACAGGGGCCTACGGCGGCTGTCCAGCGCGGCCGACCACTCCAAGATCTCCTTCTCCATCGCCGCCGCGCTCGCCCTCTCCCCCGGCCGGCCGCGGCGCGCCGCCGTCCTGGGCGTCGGCGCGGTCGCCGTGGCCTCGGCCTGCGCGAACCTCCTCGGCAAGCGTCTCGTACGGCGGGCCCGACCGGATCGTGAAGCGGCGCGGGTGATCGTCGACCGCCATGTGCGCATGCCCACCTCCGCGTCGTTTCCCTCCGGGCACACCGCGTCCGCCGTCGCCTTCGCGACCGCCGTCGGGGCCGTGCTGCCGCCTGCGGCGCTGCCTCTGACCGCGCTCGCCTGCGCCGTCGGGTACTCCCGTGTCCACACCGGGGTCCACTATCCGGGCGACGTGCTGGCCGGGGCCGTTCTGGGGGCCACGTCCGCCACCGCCGTCCTCACCCTGGCCCGCGTGCGGGCCGTATGACCGATCCGCTTTGCATGGTCATGCGTTCTGATGCATACTCTTTCTATGTCTAAGGTCCTCACCTCCCTTCCTTCCGGCGAGCGGGTCGGAATCGCCTTCTCCGGCGGGCTCGACACGTCGGTCGCGGTCGCGTGGATGCGCGACAAGGGTGCCGTCCCGTGCACCTACACCGCCGACATCGGCCAGTACGACGAGCCCGACATCGCCTCCGTGCCCGGTCGCGCCAAGACCTACGGCGCCGAGATCGCCCGGCTGGTCGACTGCCGCGCCGCGCTCGTCGAGGAAGGCCTGGCCGCGCTCACCTGCGGGGCGTTCCACATCCGCTCCGGCGGGCGCGCGTATTTCAACACCACGCCGCTCGGGCGCGCGGTCACCGGCACTCTTCTGGTGCGGGCGATGCTTGAGGACGACGTCCAGATCTGGGGCGACGGATCGACGTTCAAGGGCAACGACATCGAGCGGTTCTACCGGTACGGGCTGCTCGCCAACCCGCACCTGCGGATCTACAAGCCCTGGCTCGACGCCGACTTCGTGACCGAGCTCGGCGGCCGCACGGAGATGTCCGAGTGGCTGCTCACCCACGGCCTGCCCTATCGGGACAGCACCGAGAAGGCGTACTCCACCGACGCCAACATCTGGGGCGCCACCCACGAGGCCAAGATCCTGGAGCACCTCGACACGGGCGTCGAGACCGTGGAGCCGATCATGGGCGTACGGTTCTGGGACCCGTCCATCGAGATCGCCCCCGAGGACGTGACCATCGGCTTCGACCAGGGCCGGCCGGTGACGATCAACGGCAAGGAGTTCCCCTCCCCCGTGGCCCTCGTCATGGAGGCGAACGCGATCGGCGGGCGCCACGGCATGGGCATGTCCGACCAGATCGAGAACCGGATCATCGAGGCGAAGAGCCGCGGGATCTACGAGGCTCCCGGCATGGCGCTGCTGCACGCGGCGTACGAGCGGCTCGTCAACGCCATCCACAACGAGGACACCCTCGCGCAGTACCACAACGAGGGCCGGCGTCTCGGCCGGCTGATGTACGAGGGCCGCTGGCTGGACCCGCAGGCGCTGATGATCCGCGAGTCGCTGCAGCGGTGGGTCGGCACGGCCGTGACGGGCGAGGTGACCCTGCGGCTGAGGCGCGGCGAGGACTACTCGATCCTCGACACCACAGGCCCGGCGTTCAGCTACCACCCGGACAAGCTGTCGATGGAGCGGACCGAGGACTCCGCGTTCGGCCCGGTGGACCGGATCGGTCAGCTGACGATGCGTAACCTCGACATCGCCGACTCCCGGGCCAAGCTGGAGCAGTACGCGGGGCTCGGCCTGATCGGGACCGCGAACCCGGCGATCGGCGCCGCTCAGGCCGCCGCGACGGGGCTGATCGGCACGATGCCGCAGGGCGGCGCCGAGGCGATCGCCTCCCGTGGTGAGGTCTCGGCCAACGACGAGCTGCTCGACCGTGCCGCGATGGAGTCCGGTACCGACTGAGCATCGAGGCTCACCCAAGGGCGCTGTCGCCGGCTGCGGTCGGCGACAGCGCCCTTGGCCTGTCTACCCCCGTTGCCGGCGGCGTGCGCCAGGGAGGCGCCAGCGGCGCGGCGGCTGGTCCGGGAGCCAGCCGAAGGCGAGGGAGCTGCCGACGAGCCCGAGGAGCATGCCGATGAAGAAACCTCCGAGGTTCGAGGTGACGAAGGTCGCGAGCGAGGCCAGGACGGCGACGATCGAGTAGAAGAGGCGCTGGCGCGGGTTGAGGACGATCAGCGCCCCACAGACGATCATGATCACCGGGAGGACGTAGCCGGCCAGGCTGTCCGCCCCCGCCGTGAGGATGACGGTGATGCTCGCCCGTTGGGTGAGGAGGATCTCGCCACCACCGAGCATGATCATGAGGCCCGGGGCGAAGGGTCGGCGGTGACGCCATCCGGCGAAGGCGCGCCAGGGGTGTCGCCCGCCGGTGGCCGGCGGTGTCATGGTCAGCAGCCCTCGGAGGTGAAGCTCATGTGCAGGTCGGGCAGGGTGAAGCGGGTGGCCGTGGTGGCGTAGTTCTTCTGGTACACGTCGGTGATGGTGACGGTGTCGGCCTGCTGGCCGAAGCTGCCGAGCGGGCCCTTGACCGGGGGTCTGTCGAAGGTGCTGGCGTCCCCGCCGATCTCGATGTTGTCGAACGCGGCGACCTTGCCGGAGATCTCGGTGGAGTCCGTGGTCAGGCCGGAGGCCTTGACCGGGGTGCCCCTGTTCCCTGCCGTGATGCGCAGGTGCGTGCCGCCGAGCTCCACGCTCTGGCAGAGGTTGGTGAGTTCCGCCTGACGGATGGCGGTGACGATGACCAGGACCTGGCCGCCGGTGTCGCCGGCGTTCGGGCTGCCTTCGGGCATGGTGTCCAGTCCCCCGAACTGGCCGAAGCCGGTGCCCTTGAGAGTGTCGGCCTTGACCACGAACGGCATGCCGGAGATGGCGAACTGGGCGGCGAGGGCGCCCTGGGCGGTCAGGACGACGAGGGTCGCGGCGATCGCGCAGGCCGGGGCGGCCATCAGGCCGGCGCGCCGGAAGCGGACGCGGCCTCTGCGGCCGGGCTCTTCGCCCGGGGGTAAGGAAGTGGTGGGCTCTTCGGACAGGGCCATGAGGTGCTCCTGACAGTCGTGAGGAAACAGACCTGTGGCGGCATTGTCCTGGCGCGGACGGTGGATCCGGTCGGTTCCCGTGCCCGCCCGGGGTCTTCCTCACGTGGCGTACGGAGGCGGCCGCGTGGCAGGGAACCGTTGCTGGACCGTAGACCCGCCGTTACCACCGAGTCAACTAGTGTGCGAACCAAGGCAGTTGATCGATCGGTGCGCAGGTCTCAGGGGTGCGTGAACGGAGACACCACGACGTGCACCAGGGTGTCCAGGAGCAGCGGAAGCCGGGACGTCCGGTCCTCGTCCACCGCGCGATGGACGGCCGCGTGGACGGCTCCGACGACGGTGTCCACCAGCTCCTCGCGCGCCACCCCCTGCGGTCCCGGCGGCGCGTCCACGAAGAACCGTCGGAAACTGGCCAGAAGTTCGGCGCGCGCACGGCGCCCCGCCGGGCCCGCGGACTCGATCTCGACCACCATCCGCGCGAACGCGGGCGTCTGCGCGAGCAGCGCCAGCATGGTCCGCAGTCCGGCCCGCACGGCCGCCGGCCAGGACGCCGCGCCGCCCGCCTCGTCGTAGGCCCGGCACATGGCCCGTACGACCATCTCCGTACCGCTGCGGTACGCCGCCAGGACCGCGTCCTCCTTGCCCGTGAACAGGGCGTAGAACACCGGGCGGGTCACTCCGGCGGCCCGGCAGATGTCACTGATCCGCGCACCGCCGTAGCCGTGCGCCGCGACCATGCGGGCCACCCCGTCGAGCAGCCGCTCGCGCTGCCGCGAGGCCACCTGCTCCGGCGTCAGCCGGCGGGGGCCGGGGCGCAGGGAGCGCTCCGGGTCGCGGCCCGTGCGGGCACCGGGCAGCACCTGCAACTCCTCGGTCGGACGAGCACCCTTCACCGGCCACATCCCCCCGGGGCTGTTGACGTCACATACTCGACAGGTTTACAACCCTGATGGGTTTTCCTCTCGTGCGGCGCACCGCACGGCGCACCACCGCACCGAGTATCACGCTCTTGTCGTGTCCCGCGACAGCGCTGAGCCGATCCGTGGCGCCGGATCGGCCCGGCCAGGGAACCACCTTCGCTCGTTTTCGCTCGCCTTCGCACCGTACGTACCGTCGAGCCGCAGCCTTCCCCCGCCCCTCGGCCGCTGCCGAGGGGCCCACCCACGCGTACCCGCCCGCCAGGGAATGTCCCCGCGTTCCCCGGCAGAGCTCCACCACCCTCACCCTGGAACGAAAGGAACCCCCACCATGAACAAGCGTGCCTTCTTAGCCTCCGCCGGAGCCGCCGTCGCCGCCGTCCTGGCGTTCACGTACCCGGCCACCGCGGCCGGCAGCGTCCTGACGACCGGCAGCGCCAGCGGTCCGGCCGTCGCGGTCGGCGACGTGCTCGCCGCCTCGCTCGCCTCGGGCACCACCGCGAAGATCGCCACGACGTCCGGCGGCAGCACCGGCATCACCTGCAACTCCTCGGCGTTCAACGCGACGGTCACGAGCAACCCGGCCGCGCCCGGCACCGCGACCGAGACGCTCAACTCCCACACCCTGAGCAGCTGCACCACCAACATCATGGGGGCGACGGGCGTTCAGAGCATCACGGTCAACAACCTCCCGTACACGACGGCCGTCACGTCCGGTGGCACGCTGACCGTGACCGCCGGCAGCGCGGGCCCGATCCAAACCACACTGAAGATCAACACCATCCTGGGCGTGACGACCTGCGTCTACCGCGCCACGAGCCTGACGGCGACCCCGTCGAACGCGGACAACTCGCTCGCCTTCGCCAACCAGCAGTTCACCAAGGCCAGCGGGCCCGGCACGTGCCCCGCCAACGGCTTCTTCTCGGCGAAGTACGGCCCGGTGTCGGACACCACGCAGGCGGGTGCGCCCGTCTTCGTCAACTGATCACTTCCAAGTGAGTGCCGTCCGGGAGCGCCCGTCACGCGCTCCCGGCCGGTTCCGCGTCAGGAGCCGCCCCGGGTGCGGGCCGTAGGTCGTAGGACCAGGCAGACGAAGCCGAAGCTGTCCCGGTAGCCGTGCAGCCATTGCGAACGCCGAGTCGTGGCCGCCTCCAGCGCCTGTGCGGCGGCCGGGGCCGCCGGGTGGTCGAGAGCCCATGAGGCCAGTGAGCCCCAGCAGGCCCACTCGTAGGCGTCCAGCTCGCGGCGAGTGCTGACATGGCCGTGAACGGGGGCCCACCCGTCGGCGACGACGCGGTCCACCGTGGTCGCCAGGTCGTCGAGGTCGCCGAACATCTCGATGGCCTCTGGTGAAGGGGCGCGATCCCAGAACGACTCACCGATCAGGACGCGGCCGCCGGGGGCCAGGTGCCGGCGGGCCGCCGCGAGGGTGGGGAGCAGACCACCGAAGGCATGCGTGGCGCCGACGCTGATCACCAGGTCGAACTGCCGTGTCGAGACGAAGTCCGCGGCTTCCTGGTGGTGGAGGACCAGGCGCTCGTCGACCCCGAGCCCGCTCGCTGCCCGGCGTGCCTGCGTCAGGGCGACCTCGGAGACGTCGACACCCTCGGCGTGCAGGTGCGGGCGCGTCGCCAGGGCGCGCAGGAGCCATTCCGCGGTCCCGCATCCGAGGTCGAGCACGCGCTCGTCGCCCCGCGGGAGGCCGCGTTCGAGCAGCATGCTGACCGAGTCGTCGTCGAGCGGAGACTTAATCGGGTGGTCGGCGTGCGCGATGCTGGAGATCTGTTCGCGGCTCACCGGCGCGGCGTGCGGCGTGTCGAGGAGCAGCTTCGCGGCCACCGCCGCCCCGTCGGTGCGGATCGTGCCGGCGACGGCCTTCGCCCGTGCTTCCGTCGCGGGGGTGAGGGCCGTTTCGAGCGCGGCAGACAAGGACTCGAAGGTCGGGGTCGGGCCGTCGTGTGCCGCGCCGATGCCCAGCTCGGCCACGCGGGCGGCCCAGTGCGGCTGGTCCACGAACTGGGGTACCACCACCTGGGGTGCGCCGGCTCGGGCGGCGGTGGTCGTGGTGCCGGCGCCGCCGTGGTGGACGACGGCGGCGACGCGGCCGAACAGGGCCTGGTGGTTGACGTCGCCGACGGCGAAGCAGTCGTCCGAGTCGTCCACCAGTCCCAGGTCCGCCCAGCCGCGGGAGACGAGTACGCGGCGGCCCTGCGCGCGGATCGCCTCGACGGTCACCTGGGCGATGTCGGCGGCCTCCCGCATGGGCATGCTGCCGAAGCCGACGTACACCGGCGGTGTGCCGGCGTCCAGGAACGCCTCCAGATCGGTGGGCAGGGGGCGTTCGTCGGGCAGGATCCACGCGCCGGTCTGCACGACGTCGAGGTTCGTCAGGTGCTGCCACGGGCCCAGGACCGGGTCCACCGCCAGCCAGGGCCGTTCGGTGAAGACGTGGTCGCGGACGTTGTCCACCGGCGCGAGTCCGACCGCCGCGCGGTGCGCGTTGAGGGGCTCGCGGTACAGGGCGTTGACCTTCTGGGCGTCCAGGTCCCACAGGGCCTGGTTGTCGGTCATGTCGGGCGGCGCCGGCGGGCCGGGCCGCGAGGACGGCCGGTAGTGCGCCGAGGGCATCTCGAACGGGTGGAAGCCCGCGTACACGTAGCGGATGCCCAGCTTCTCGGCCACCGAGCGGGCACCGGCCGGCATCAGGCCGCTCGCCACGAGCACGTCGCAGTCCTCGGCCGCCTTGGCGACCGTGTCGAAGTGCGCGGCGACCAGCTCGGCCGCGAAGCCGGCCGCGTCCGACGGCGGCGCTCCGGTCCGCAGCGCGCGCACGTCCCGCCCGAACGGCACCAGCTCCGCGCCGACACCCGCGACCAGCTCCGCGAACTCCTCGTCCGGAGGCGCGCACACGCGTACCTCCGCGCCGAATTTCCGCAACTGCGCCGCCAATCCCGCCAGCGGCACGATGTCGCCGCGCGATCCGTACGCCATCAACAGCACACGCATGGTGCGTTTCTCATTTCTGTGGATGCCGGCCTCGGCCGGCGATGGTACGACAGGGGCGGTCGAGGCGTGCCCTAGCGGGCCCAGGGCAGTTCGCGGGTTCCGTCGGTGCCCGGAACGGAGGCGACTCCGTCGGAGCGCATCGAGACGTGGGCCTCGGCCTGCTCCGGGGCATGGATCCGGCGGACGAGGGCCGGCGGCAGGATTATCGTCTGGCCGGCGACGACCTTCTCGGTTCGGCCGTCGAAGGTCACCTCCAGGGCGCCCGCAGTGACCGTCCAGACCTGCTCACGGCTGATGGAATGCTCGGGGCCGGTCGCGCCGGCCTCCATCGCGACCGTCCAGGTGCTGAGTTCGGCGCTACCGCGGCTGGGGGCCGCGAGGCCCGTCATGGTGGCGTTCGGGGAGACGGTGACGTCGTCGGTCGAGGGAGTGATGACCTGTACGGCGGTGCTCCCGCGCCGGTCCGTCCCGTCCGTGGGTTGCTCGGCGGCGACCCACTCGACGAGCTGGACGACGACGCCGTTGGGGTCGGTCATCTGGAACAGCCGCTCGCCCCACGGCTCTTCCCGGAGGGGCATCGTGATGGGGGCGCCCGCCGCGCGCAGGCGGGCCTCCTCGGCGTCCAGGTCGGTGACCGTGAACGCGAGGATCAGCCCGCCCGCCTCCCGGTCCCGCTGCTCGGCGGGGAGGACTTCGGTGCCCCTGCGGAGCAGGACGATGTCGACGGCGCCGTCCTCGCGCCTGAGGGAGGCGAAGCCTTCGTCGGCCATGGCCACCTCGTAGCCGAGGTGGGTGCACAGGAAGTCACGGGAGGCGTCCACGTCGGGGACGGTCAGGGAGAGGGTGGAGGTGGAGACGTTCACGGCAGCTCCTCGGTAGGTATGCGGTGTGGTGGGTGGGGCGGAGGCGTCGGCAGATCCCTCAGCCGCGCTCCTCCGCCGAGGCCGGCACCTTCGAGAAGGTGGTGATGGCGAGGCCTGAGTCGAAGGTTCGCGTGCCGGCCGGGCGGAAGTTCGTCGGGGTGAAGGGGCCGTCGAAGAGGGGGATGCCGGAACCGAGGACGATGGGGTGCCGCTTGATGATGATCTCGTCGATCTCGTCGAGCAGGGCGGCCGCCAGTTTGCCGCCTCCGCACAGCCAGATGTCCATGCCGTCCCGCGCCTTCAGATCGCGGACGAGCGCGACCGGGTCGTCGACGACCGTCACATCGGGAGCGGGGCTGATGAGCGTGCGGGAGACCACGTACTGCTTCAGATGGGCGTACGGGCTGGTCCACCCGACCTTCAGGCCCGGTTCGTAGGTCGCGCGGCCCATGATGATCGTGTCGAACCGCTGGGCGGCCCGGCCGGCGATGCCCATCGGTTCGCGCAACGGAGTGGGCATGGTCTCGGGGAAGTCCGCCAGGATCGCGGCGGCCTCCTCGCCCTCGAAGGGGAGGAAGTCGTACTGGCCGTCGGGGCCGGCGATGTAGCCGTCGAGGGTGACGGCGATGTAGTAGGTCAGCTTGCGCAAGGGTTGCTCTCTTCCAGAATGCGGAGGTGGGTACGGGTGCTCGGAATCAGGACGCGGAATCGTCGAGCGGGAACTCGCGCGTGCGCCGGTACGAACGGGTCGAGGGGCTCGAACTTCGGCCTGGTCTCTTTGAGGAGCGGCCAGGAGGAGGACTGCTCAGTTGGCGGTCAGGTCGAGTTGGTATTCGTGGGTGCTGCGGTGGAAGCGGAAGCCGAGTCGGCGGTTCACGGCGAGCATGTGGGTGTTGTCCTGTGCGTTGTCGGTCTCGATCTCCACGATTCCGGGGTGCTCGGCACGGAGCCTGCGCACCATCTCGGCCTTGACCCACAGCCCGAGACCGTGGCCGCGGTGGGCGGGCACCACGACGGTGTCGTACTGCAGGGCCCGGCAGGTCTCCCCTGCCCGGATGACGATCTCGGTGTATCCGGCCATCTCGCCCTTGCGGAGCGCAGCGGTCGTCAGCAGCAGGTCGCCGCGGTCTGCGAGCACTTCGGCCATGGCGCGGACCCGGTCGGCGGTCCAGGTCTGGCTGCCGTAGTCCATGTCGCCGGTGGGCATGTCGTTCATCGCGTTCTTGGCCGCGGCGAACGCCTCGGCCAGCCCGTCGGGAACCGTGCCGGTCCAGCCGGCCAGCTCGTAGCCGAGGTGCTCGGCGTCGGCCTCTCCGTCGTCGGCGTGTGCGACGTCGAGAAGCAGGTGGTCGAGTGCCAGTACGCGCCGGAAGCCGCGCGCGGCACAGAAGGCGCCACTTGGTCCGTCACCAGGTGCGGCGGCCACCAGGCTGCGACGCTGCTCGGCCTCTGCTGCCTTCACGGCTGTGGCCAGCAGGTGCGAGCCCACTCCTGAGCGCCGCCGGTCCGGGGTGACGTGCACTTCCAGCTCGGCCAGGTGGCTTTGACCGGGCGAGGTGAACAGCCTCAGCCCGGCCACACCGAGCACCTCACCGTCGGCCGCGGTGGACAGCCACAGCAGTCGGCGGTTGTCGCGCCCGACGACGGTGAGTTGGGAGTGGACCTGCTCGAACGTGGGCCGGGGCTCCTCGGGCAGATCGTGGGCGAGGGAGGCCGCCACGACCGCGTGCCAGGCGGTGGCGTCCTCGGTCGAGACCTCGGTGAGGGGGATGGTGTTGATCATGTGGGGCTCTCCTCGGTGGGGATGACTTGAGTTCTCTTGGGTGCGGGCAGGGGGGATCCGGTTCACGCGCCCCGGCTCCGACCGTGTCATCGCGTACGTTCAGGTCCTCGCGTTTCTCCGTCGGTGTGGCGCACGAGTGGCCAGTCGATGTCGATGCGCGCCGCTGTGGCCAGGTAGTTGGTGAACATGCTGAGCGCCACGTGGGCGATGACCTCGACGACGTGCCCGTCGGAGAGCCCGGCGTGCCGGGCTGCGGCCAGCTGTGCGTCGGACACGACTCCGTGGTCCCGAACCACGACGCCGGCCAGGTCCAGGACAGCGGCGGCCCAGGGGTCTTCGGCCTCGCCACGCCGCGCGCGGGTGGCCTCCGCCGTGGTCAGCCCGGCCAGTCTGGTCCCGCGGAAGGCGTGCACGGACAGGCAGTAGTCGGATCGGTTCTCCTGCGCCACCAGCAACGCGATGCGCTCGCGCACACCCGCCGACAAGGTGCCCTCCGCGCTCAGGGCGGTGACGACCTCTACGTATCCCTTCAGTACGGCCGGGTTGTTGGCCATCACCTTGGCCAGATTGGGGATGACTCCCAGGGCCTGGTGCGTGGCGGTGAACAGGGTCGCGGCTTCACCGGTCGCCTCTTCCGGATCGATGGTGTGGAGTGGCATGCCGGTAACCCTGCCGGTGGATCTTGATACATTCCCGATGCTTCTTCGATGCACGCGCCGACGACCCCGGAGTGACGGTATGCGGTTCACGATCCTCGGCCCGGTGGAGGCCGTGGCTCCCGGTTCCGACGCACCCGGCCTGGCGCCCCGTCATCGTGCGGTGCTCGCCTACCTGTTGTTGCACGCCGGGGTCGCGGTCAGCACGGATCGCCTGATCGACGCGATGTGGGGGCCGCTGCCGCCGGATTCCGCCCGCGCCCAGATCCAGACCACGATCGCCGCGATCCGCCGGATGCTGCGCGCTTCAGAAGCCGACCGGATGCTGGCCACGCGGCCGGCCGGGTACGTGATCACCCCCGAGCCGGGACAGCTCGATCTGGACGAGTTCACCAGCCTGATCGTCAAGGCACCGGCCGTCTCCGAAGACCCGGGGGCCACCGCGGACCAGATACGTGCGGCGCTGGCGCTGTGGCGGGGAGAGCCGCTGGCCGGCATCACCGCCCATTACGTCGAGAGCGCCCGAGCACGTCTGAACGGGCAGCTGCTGACCGCCGTCGAGCGCCTGGCCGAGCTGGAACTGGCCCGGGGGCGGCACGACGACCTCATCGACGAACTCTCCGGCCACGCGGCGGCCAACCCCCTGCGGGAACGGCTGTGCTGCCAGCTGATGCTCGCCCTGCACCGCGCCGGACGTCAGACCGACGCGTTGCACGTGGCCAGAACCTTCCGGGCGACCCTGGCCGAACAGCAGGGACTGGACCCGGGCCACGCGTTCAACAAGCTCGAACAGGACATCCTGCGGGATGCCCCCGAACTGCGGCCGCCGGTCACCGCGCCTACGCCCGCGCCTGCGTCTGCGTCTGCGCCGGCCAAGCCGCAGGGGGTCAACTTCCTGCCGTACGACGTTCCGGACTTCACGGGACGCGAAGGCGAGCTCGACGGGCTGATCCGCCTGTGGTCGGGCAACAACGGTGGCATCGTGACGATTTCGGCGATCGACGGGATGGCCGGGGTCGGCAAGACGACTCTCGCGGTCCACGCGGGACACCGCCTCGCGGACCACTTCCCGGACGGGCAGCTCTTCGTCGACCTGCAGGCGCACACCGCCGGCCAGGCGCCGCTCGACGCCGGTGCCGCGCTCGAGGTGCTCCTGGGCCAACTCGGCGTGCCCGCCCCCCTCATACCCGCGTCGGTCGCCGATCGCGCGGCGCTGTGGCGGTCCGAACTCTCCGGCCGTCGCGTGCTGGCCGTGCTGGACAACGCCCTCGGCGCCGACCAGGTACGCCAGTTGCTGCCCGGCGCTTCAAGCGCCCTCATCCTGATCACCAGCCGCCGACGGCTGACCGACCTGGACGGGGCACACGCCCTGTCCTTGGACGTGCTCCCCGCCGCGGACGCCTTGGAGTTGTTCACGGCCATCGTCGGTGCACGGGCGGCCGCCGAACCGCTCGCCGTGCTCGACGTCCTGCAGCTGTGCGGATTCCTGCCGCTGGCCGTCCGCATAGCCGCAGCCCGGCTGCACCACCGACCCCGCTGGACCGTCGCATACCTCGCCGACCGACTCCGCGACCAGCGCCGCAGGCTCTCCGAGCTGGCCACCTCGGAGCGCGGCGTGGCCGCGGCGTTCACGCTGTCCTACGAGCAGTTGTCTGCCGATCAGCAGCGCATGTTCCGGCTTCTGGGGCTGCAGCCGGGCCGTGACATCGGCCCCGAGGCGGCCGCCGCGCTGGCCGACCTCCCGCTCGAGCATGCCGAGATGCTCCTGGAAGACCTCCTGGACGCCCACGTCCTGACCCAGCACCAGCTCGGCCGCTACACCTTCCACGACCTGCTGCGCGAACACGCCCTCGCCACCGCGACCGCCCAGGAACCGCCCAGCGCCCAACGCGAGGCCCTCGGCCGACTGTTCCACCACTATCTCCACACCGCGAGCGCGGCCATCGATCACCTCTACCCCGAGGGCAAGAACCGCAGGCCACGCATTCCCGCGCCGGACACCCCGGCCTCGCCCCCGCAGGACGAGGCCGAGGCGATCGCCTGGCTGGACAGCGAACGCCCGAACCTCATGGCGGCCGGCCAGTACGCAGCCGAGCACGACTGGCTCACCCACACCAGCCAACTGGCCGCCACCCTGCACCGCTACCTGCTGGGCCACGCCCACCAGGCCGACGCGCTGACTCTCAACGGCCTGGCACTGCGAGCCGCCCGCCGCACCGGCGACACAGCCGCCGAAGCCCGCACTCTCATCGATCTCGGCCAGGTGCACTTCTGGTGGCACGGCGCCTACGAGGAGGCGGCCGGGCACTACCGGCGCGCCCTGGACCTCGCGCGCGGGGTCGACGACCAGGACGCAGCGGCCGGGGCGCTGCAGGCCCTCGGCGCCGTCTCCCGGCGGCGGCGGGAATACGACCAGGCCCACGACCACAGTGCGCAGGCCCTCGCGCTCTTCCGCGAGCTCGGGGACCGCGCCGGCGAAGCCAGATGCCTGACCGACCTGGGCATCGTCCACGAACGCCAAGGACGGTACGAGGTCGCCCACGAGCACCATCGGCGAGCCTTGCACGTGCATCGCGAGTCGGGATCCCGTATCGGCGAGACCGTCGTGCTGAACAACATCGGGCTGGTGTACCAACGGCAGGGCCGCTACGACGAGGCCCGGCACCATCACCACCAAGCCCTGGAGCTGAGCCGCAGGTTCGACTTCCCAGGAGACGAGGCCGAGTCGCTCAACGCCCTTGCGGAAGCCGCCCGTTCCATGGGCGATCTCGACCGGGCGGTGGCCGAGCACGACGCCGCGCTGATCCTCGCCCGCGAGTTCAGTTACCGCCCCGAAGAGGCCCGCGCCCACGACGGCCTGGCGCACGTCCACCGCGACCTGGGCCGGGTCGACCTCGCCCACGACCATGCCCGGCAGGCTCTTGACCTGTACACCGACCTCGCCGTCCCCGAGGCCGAGGAGATCCGCACTCTCATCACCGAGCTGGCGCCGACTGCTGATGGGCCCGAACCGCCGGAGGCGTCCGCGCCCAGCAGCCCATCGCCCTGACCGGCCGTTCCGGGTCCGTGAAGGCTCGGATGTCAGAGGGCGGTCGGGCGCCACTTCTGGTTGGCCGCTCCCGTGCAGGACCAGATCTGGGCCCGGGTGCCGTTCGCGGAGGAGTGTCCGGTGGCGTCGAGGCACTTGTTTGCGGCCACGTTCACGAGGTCCAAGGAGGCCGGTTCGTGGCGCCAGCGCTGGGCGCCCGTGCCGTTGCAGGCGTAGAGCTGGACCTTGGCCCCGTCGGCCGTCGATCCCCCTGTCACGTCGAGGCACTTGCCGAGGGCGCGGACGGTGCCGTCGGGGTGGAACGTCCAGTTCTGGGCGGCCGAGCCGTTGCACTGGTGGAGCTGGACCGGCGTACCGTCCGCGGCCGAGCCGCCCGCGACGTCGAGGCAGGCTCCGCCGAGGCCCACGAGGGACTGGGGGGCGGACTGGCTGCCGGCCCAGGTGAAGGTGGCGGAGGTCTTGCCCGGGAGCGTGTACGTGTAGTGGCTCGTACCCCAGTTGACGGTCATCTGGCGCGCGGTGGTCGCGTCGTTGTAGGCGATGAGCGCCTTCGAGCCGTCGGGGTTGCGCCAGGCGACGTTGGGGACGTCCGAGCTCGCGGTGGAGGCGATGCGATGGGCGCCCGGCCGCACGAACTTCGTGAGGTGGCCCATGGTGTAGTACTCGATGGTGTAGTCGACCTGACCGTGCCGGGAGTCGCCGTTGTGGACGGTGATGAGGCCGTCGCAGACTCCACAGCCGCCGTTGTGCGGGCCACGGTTCTGGTCGACCGCGAGGGACCACTTGGTGACCGACTTCGCCCAGTTCCGGGTGTAGTCGATGATGTTCATCATGTCCTCGCGCTGCTGGTTGGCGATCCAGGTGCCGCCGGAGTGCTCGGTCTGGAAGGCGTCCAACTGCGGGTGGCGGTCGTGGATCTGGGTCTGCTTGGCGACGTCACCGCCGTAGCCGTGCCAGGCGACGCCACCGAAGTTCGGGTGGGTCCGTACGGCGGGGTCGTCGACGGTCTGGGCGGCGTACGCGTCGTAGGTGTCCCAGTTCCAGTCGTGGGCGAGGACCTTGGTGGGGAGCCCGGCTGACTGGAGCTTGGGCAGCAGCTCGCTCTTGGTGAAGTAGGCGAGCCCGGAGACGTTCCAGCTCATCGAAGGGTAGCCGGAGCAGCAGGTCGGTTCGTTCTGGGCGGTGACGTAGTCCACGGGAACACCCTGGTCGCGCCAGCCCTGGAGGTACTTGACGAAGTAGTCGGCGTAGGTGCCGTAGTTCTCGGCCTTCAGCCACCCGCCGTTGAGCTGGCCGCTGTCCTTCATCCAGGCGGGGGCGGTCCAGGGTGAGGCGACGAGCGTGAGAGCCGGGTTGAGCTGCTTGGCCTGTTTGGTGAGTGGCAGGACGTCCTGGAGATCGTGGGCGAGGGAGAAGCGCGCGAGGGTGGGGTCGGTCTGACCGGCCGGCAGATCGTTGTACGTGTAGCCGAAGCGGGCGAGGTCGGAGCCGCCCATGGGGTTGCGGACGAAGGACAGGCCGATGCCGTCGGTCGGCGAGAACAGCTTGCGCATCGTCGCGTCCCTGGTCGCCTGGGAGAGGGCTCCGGAGCCCTTCATCAGCCAGGCGGCGGTGTCGGTGAAGGAGGCACCTCCGCCGCTGAAGGTCTGGTAGCGGGTGTTCTCGTCGACGGTGAGGGTGGTGCCCACGCCGCCGTTGCCGTTCTGGAAGGCGATCGGGGTCTGCTGCTGGAGTCCGCGGGTGACGTGGCGGCCGCCCGTGTCATCGGTGGTGGTCAGCCAGACGTTCACCTGCTCCCCCGCCGCGTGGGCCGGGCCGGCGGAGAGGCCGGTGATTCCGGCGATGCCGGTGAGGCCTGATGTGGCGAGTGCGCCGGCGAGGAGCGTTCTCAGCAGTCGGCCCCGGGGCGGCCGGGGGCGGGTGCGGGGGCGGCTGTGCGTCGAACGGAGCATGTGGGTGCCCTTCTCGGCAGCGTGTGGGGGGTACGGGGGTCCGGTCGCGCGGCGGGGTCGAGTCCCGTCGGGTCCTGTCGGATCCTCGGGTCCTCGGGCCCTGTCGAGTCGGGTCGACGTGCCGGGCCGGCTCGCGTCGAGAGTGAACTGGGCATCGGGACGTCCGTCAAGGTGTCGCGCATTCATATCCTGAACGCAGGGCGGGAGCTGGGAACGCTGCCGAGGAGTTTGAGGCGTTCACGGTGTGAACTCTTGACGGCGGGGCGGGGTGGCGGTTGACTCGCCGCACCGCCCCGGAACCGGTTCCGGGAGCGGTTCCGACACCGATGTCACTCCCTCGACGCGGAGGCCCCCGATGCGTGTCACGATCGCCGACGTCGCACGTCAGGCGGGCGTCAGCAAGACGACGGTCTCCCGCGTCCTGAACACCCGGGCCGAGGTGGACCAGGCCACCGCCGCCCGTGTTCGTGAAGTGATCGATGTGCTGGGATACGTTCCCAGCTCAGGGGCGGTCGGCCTTGCGCGCGGCTCCAGCCGCACCATCGGCATGCTGACGCCGTCGCTCACCTGGCCGTGGATGGGCGAGGTCCTCCAGGGCGTCGCCGACACCGTCGAAGCGGCCGGCTACGGGCTGCTCCTCTTCACGTGCAACCGGGGCGCCGACTCCGTCCGTCACTTCGCCGCCCAGGTCTCCGCCCGGGCCTTCGACGGGCTCCTCGTCGTCGAGCCGGAGAACACCCTCGACACGATCGCGGCGATGCACCGGCGTGGTCTGCCCGTCGTGCTCATCGACGACCGGGGCCGCCACCCGGCGTTCCCCTCCGTCGCCACCACCAACCGCGCGGGCGGCGAGGCCGCCGCGGGCCATCTGCTCGCCTCGGGCCGCACCAGGCCGCTGGTCGTCACCGGACGCCGCGACTTCGGCTGTGTACGCGAACGGCTCGACGGGTTCCGCGAGGTCCTGCCCACCGATCTCGTCGTCGAGGGCGAGTTCACGGAGGACACCGGCCGCGCCGCCGTACGGCGGGCGCTCGGCGAGGGCCGGGACTTCGACAGCGTCTTCGCGCACAACGACCTCATCGCGGCAGGCGTGTTGCGCGCACTGCGCGAGGCCGGGCGGCGGGTCCCGGACGACGTGGCCGTCGTCGGCTTCGACGACATTCCCATGGCGCGGCACACCGAACCGCCGCTGACCACCATCCGCCAGCCCATGCGCCGCATGGGTGAGACGGCCGCGCGGATGCTCCTGGCAGGGCTGGGAGGCGAGCCGATACCGCGTGAACCGGTGGTCCTGCCCACCGAACTCGTCGTCCGGCGCTCCGCGCCGAGCCGCGGATGACGCGGTTGACGCGGGACCGGCTCTCCGCGATCCGTCCACGCCCGTCATCGGCATCTGTCTGATCCCCCGCGTGCCCGTCGGCCCCGGCCCGCACGTCCCCGACCTCGCCCGTCCCTCTGTCCCCGTACAAGGAGCCGCAATGCCACGAACAACGGCGGTGATCGCCGTCACCGCTCTGCTCGGCACTCTGCTCACCGGAGCGACGCTGCCGAGCGCCGCGGCCGACGAGCCCGCGAGCGCGCCCGCGCCGGTCGCCGTCGACCGGTTCGAAGGGGAGATCCCCTTCGCCGACCCACCCGCGGAAGGCATCTTCACGTGGGGCAGCGACGCCGACGACCCGCCGAAGCTGCGGATCGCCGAGCGGGCCGACGCGCCCGAAGGCGTCAAGGTCCTCGAAGGCGATTACAACATCAGCGGCTGGGGCGGGTTCAGCCACGACTTCGCGTTCGACAAGCCCGCGCAGGACTGGACCGCGTACAAGGGCATCCGCTTCTGGTGGTACGGGCAGAACACCGCTCCCCTGCCGCCCGGGTCCGGCAAGCGCCTGAACTTCGAGATCAAGGACGGCGGGGCGAACGGTGAGGCGTCCGAGCTGTGGACCACGTCGTTCACGGACGACTGGGAGGGCTGGCACCTCGTCGAGATCCCGTTCTCGGAGTTCCAGTACCGCGCCGACTACCAGCCGGTGGGCGGCATCGACCAGGTGCTCGGCCTGAACGAGATGTGGGGGTACGCCCTCACGCTGCCGCCTGGCTCCCCCGGCGCCTTCGCGATGGACGGCGTGGAGCTGTACGGGACGGCCGAGCCCGCCCTGACCACCAAGGTCGTCACCGACGCCGCCGTGTACCCGGTCGGCGAGGGCGGCGCCGCCGAGGTGAGGCTGTCCGTCGCCACGACGGGGTCCGCGCCGCTCGCCGAGCCCGTCACCGTCACGTACACGACCGACGGCGCAGGCGGCAGCGCCCAGTCCGGCACGGACTTCACGCCGGTCAGCGGTTCCGTCACCTTCCCGGCCGGTACGGCGTCCGGAGCGACCCGGTCGATCGCCGTGGCCACGAAGAAGGATCGTTCCGCCGAGTCGGCCGAGACGATCCCGCTCACCCTGGGCGTCACGGGCGCCAAGGCTCCGGCGGAGAACCCGACGGTCGTCGTGAACGCCCATGGTCTGCCGTATCTGAACGCGAAGCTGCCGGTGAAGGCCCGCGTCGCGGATCTGCTGGGGCGGATGTCGCTCGCGGAGAAGGCCGGCCAGATGACGCAGGCCGAGCGGAACGCACTGCGGTCGCCGGGCGACATCGCCTCCTACGACCTCGGCTCGCTGCTCTCCGGCGGTGGGTCGGTCCCCACCCCCAACACGCCTGCCGCCTGGGCGAAGATGATCGACGGCTACCAGCTGCGCGCGCAGGCCACGCGCTTCCAGATCCCGCTGGTCTACGGCGTGGACGCGGTGCACGGCCACAACAACGTGGTCGGTTCGACGATCATGCCGCACAACATCGGCATCGGTGCGGCACGTGATCCGAAGCTCGCGGAGCGGACGGGCGCCGTGACCGCCAAGGAGGTACGGGCGACGGGGATCCCGTGGGACTTCGCGCCGTGCGTGTGCGTCACGCGCGACGAGCGCTGGGGGCGCTCCTACGAGGCGTTCGGCGAGGACCCCGCCCTGGTGACCGCCATGGAGACCGTGATCAACGGGATGCAGGGCGCGCGGGACGGCAGGGACCTTGACCGTGACGACAAGGTGCTGACCAGCGCCAAGCACTTCGTGGGCGACGGCGGGACCGAGTTCGGGTCGTCGACCACCGGCTCGTACACGATCGACCAGGGCATCACGAAGGTCACCCGGCAGGAGCTGGAGGCGGTGCACCTCGCACCGTTCGCGGAGGCGGTCGAGCGGGGGGCGGGCACGGTCATGCCCTCGTACTCCTCGCTGGACATTCTGGGCGACGACCAGGGGCCGGTGAAGATGCACGCCAACGCGGAGATGATCAACGGAGTCCTGAAGGAGCGCATGGGCTTCGAGGGTTTCGTGATCAGTGACTGGCAGGCGATCGACCAGATCCCGGGCGACTACCCCAGCGACGTGCGGACGTCGGTCAACGCCGGGCTCGACATGATCATGGTGCCGACGAACTACCAGGACTTCACCCGGACGCTGAAGGACGAGGTGACGGCCGGGAGGATCAGCCAGGCCCGGATCGACGACGCGGTGGCGCGGATCCTGACCCAGAAGTTCAAGCTGGGTCTGTTCGAGCGGCCGTACGCGGACACCACCCACCTGGACGAGATCGGCTCGCCCGCACACCGCGCGGTGGCGCGCGAGGCGGTCGCCAAGTCCCAGGTGCTGCTGAAGAACGACGGTGGGCTGCTGCCGCTGAAGAAGGACCGGAAGGTGTACGTCGCCGGGTCCAACGCCGACGACCTCGGCAACCAGGCGGGCGGCTGGACGGTCAGCTGGCAGGGCTCCTCCGGGCGGACGACGACCGGTACGACGATTCTGGAGGGCATGCGGAAGGCGGCGCCGGAAGCGGAGATCGCGTACTCCAAGGACGCATCGGCGGCGACGGACGGGTACGACGTCGGAGTCGTGGTCGTCGGTGAGACGCCGTACGCGGAGGGCATCGGAGACGTCGGCAACGGCCACGACCTGGAGCTCGGCGCGGCCGACAAGGCAGCTGTCGACAGGGTATGCGCCGCGATGAAGTGCGTGGTGCTCGTCGTCTCCGGGCGGCCGCAGCTGATCGGTGACCGGCTGGGCGCGATCGACGCGCTCGTCGCGTCCTGGCTGCCGGGCACGGAGGGCGAGGGGGTCGCCGACGTGCTCTACGGGGCCCGTCCCTTCACCGGGCAGCTCCCGGTCACCTGGCCGAAGTCCGAGGCCCAGCTGCCGGTCAACGTCGGCGACGCGGCCTACGATCCGCAGTTCCCTTACGGCTGGGGCCTGACCACGCTCTCCCCGGCTCCGGCCGGCGGGGAGTCCGCCCTGAAGGCCATCGGCGCCGCGGCCAGGGTCCTCCAGGCGCTCGGGCGTGGTACGTCCGCGGAGGGCCGGGAGCTGGTCGCGAGGGCCCGCGTGATCGTCCAGCAGAGGATCGGCCAGAACGTCACGGAGGCGACGGCGAAGCCGTTCGCCGAGGCGGATCACCTGCTCCTCACGGGGGACCTGACGGGTGCCGTGGCGAAGCTGCGGGCCGCGTACGGGGCGGCTTCGGCCTGAGGCGCCCGATCGGCTACGGAAGCCCCGCTTCTGGTGCGGACACGGACCCTTGACGCCACCGGCCGACGGTGAGGCTGCCGGCGTCGCGGCGGACCTCCGCGACGCCGGTGCCGCCGAAGTGGGCGGGGACGACCAGTTCCCCTTCCGTGGCGGCCCGTTCGAGGATGCGGCGGCGGCTGGTGACGGCCGCCGCCGCGTCCAGGCAGAAGCAGCTGTTGCACGAGGGCTGGAGGAGCTGCACCGGGCTGTGGAGGAGGTCTCCGACGAAGACGGCGCGGTCGTCGCCCGACGCGAGCCGCAGCACGGCGGAGCCGGGGGTGTGGCCGGGCGCGGATTCCAGGGTGAGGTGCTCGTCGATGCGGTGCGTGCCGTCCCACAGGACGCTCCGGCCGGCGCGGTGCACGGGCGCGATGCTGTCCTCGTACACGAACCGGTCGTGTTCCTGCCTTCCGCGTCCCTCGGCGTTCCCAGGGCCGAAGAAGTCGTCGTCGGCCGCGGGGACGAGGTACTGGGCATGGGGGAAGGTCGGCACCCACTCGCCGTCGGTCCGGGTCGTGTTCCAGCCGACGTGGTCGGCGTGGACGTGGGTGTTGACGACGACGTCGACGTCCTCGGGGCGGATGCCGGCGCGGGCCAGGGCGCCGAGGAAGTCTCCCTGCCAGTGGTGGAACGGCGTGCCGGGCCGCTCGCGGCCGTTGCCCACGCCGGTGTCGACCAGGACGGTCCGTCCGGCGCTGCGCAGGACCCAGGCCTGGAGCGCCATGACGGCGTTGTCCGTGTGCGGATCCCAGTGGTCGGGAGCCAGCCAGTGCTCGTTGTCGCGCCATACGTCGGGTTCTGCGTCCGGCACGAGGCCTCGGGCGGGCGCGAACGGGCCCTGCCACTCGACGACACGGATGACCTCGACGTCTCCCAGCATCATGCGCTGCGGTGGGGGTGTGGTGTTCATGGGATCGACCTTAAGAAGGCAGGTTTGAGTCCTTCAATGTCTGTTCTGCTCTTCTGAATACGTGTGCGTCTCATGGGTGATGCCCGAGATACGCTGCCTCCATGGATGTGGTGAGCGATGCGATCGCGACCGTACGCCTGGGCCATGCGTCGTCCAACCGGGTGCGGGTGAGCGGGAGTTGGTGTGCGAGGTTCGCCTCGTACGGGGGCGCGGGGTTCCATGTGGTGTTGGAGGGCGGCTGCTGGCTGTTGCCCGACGGCGGCCCGGCGGTGTCGCTCGGTGTCGGGGACGCCGTGCTGTTGCCGCACGGGACGGGTCATGTGATCGCCGACTCCCCCGCCGACGCGGAGACCGTCGCGCGCGCGGTGCCGTTCGAGCGGTGGACGGCCGGGCCGCCGCCTGAGCCGTCCGCCGGGGGTGCGGGGGCGGAGTTGCTGTGCGGGAAGTACCGCCTCGATCACAGCCGCGTGCACCCGCTCCTGGCGGAGCTGCCGACCGTCGTCCATCTGCCGCACCGGGTGGGAGACCAGGCCGAACTGCGGGCCGCCATCGATCTGTTGGGGGGCGAGCTGGGCGCGGACCGGCCTGGATCGGGGATCGCCGTGCCCGGCCTCGTCGATCTCCTGCTCGTCTACATGATCAGGGCCTGGGTGGCCCAGGGCAGCGGCGGCGCGTGGCCGGCTGTCCTGGGGGACCCCGTCACCGCGGCGGCCCTGCGGGCGCTGCACGCCGATCCGTCGGCCGCGTGGACCAACGACCGGCTGGCCGCGGAGGCGGGTGTTTCCCGGCCCACGCTGGCGCGCCGGTTCACGGCCCTGGTCGGGCGGCCACCCATGGCGTACCTCACGTGGTGGCGGCTGACCTTGGCCGCGGCGCGGCTGCGTGACACGGACGACTCCTTGGCCGCGATCGCCCGGAGGGTCGGCTACGGGACGCCGTACGCGCTGTCGCACGCCTTCAGCCGCGAGTTCGGCACGACGCCGGGGCGCTACCGTGCGGCGCGCTCCGCCGGCCTGCGGTAGACGGTCCTCACGCCGGTCAGGGAAGGGTCACGGACCGCTCAGGTAGCCCGCGAGGGCGTCGCGGCCCCGGCGCAGGTCCTCGATGCGCGCGTCCGCGGCGGCCAGTTCGCGGTCGAGGATCGCACGCACGTCGACGCACCAGTTGAATTCCGGCAGTTCGCCCCGCGCGCACGGAAGGACCGCCCTGATCACGTCGGTGGACAGCCCCGCGCGCAGTAGGGCGCGGACCTGGCGGACGGTGGTCACGGCGTCCTCGCCGTAGTCGCGGTAGCCGTTCGGGCCGCGGCCGGCTTCGAGCAGCCCTTGTTCCTCGTAGTACCGCAGCAACCGCGCGCTGACGCCGGTACGCCTCGACAACTCTCCGATCAGCATGTGCCCTGCCCGTTCGTGTGCGCTTGACCTTCGCATCGGTGTGAAGGCTTAACGTCCCCTCCAGGAACGACATTCCGCACCACAGGAGACCCCGATGACCTCTCTGCCCCTCACCGACGAGGACCGCGACGGCCGGACGGCGGCCGACCGCTCGTTCCTCTTCGTCCTCGGGAGCGCCCGCGCCGAGGGCAACACGGAGATACTCGCGCGCGCCGCGGCCGAGCAGTTGCCGCAGGGCGTCACGCGGCGCTGGGTGGATCTGGCCCGGCTGCCGTTGCCCGACTTCCAGGACGGACGGCACGAGACCGAGGGCTGGCCGGTCGGGGAGAACGAGGAGGTGTTGCGGCGCGCCACGGAAGAGGCGACCGACATCGTCCTTGCTTCGCCCTTGTACTGGTACACCCTCTCCGCCCAGACCAAGCGCTACCTCGACTACTGGTCGGGCTGGCTGGCCGCGCCCGGATCGGACTTCAAGGAGCGGATGGCGGGCCGGACGCTGTGGGGCGTGACGGTGATGGCCAACCGCGACGATGTCGTCGCCGGCGGGCTCGAGACGACCCTCCACCACACGGCCGCGTACCTGGGGATGCGCTTCGGTGGCCTGCTGTGCGGCAGCGGTTCGCGGCCGGGGCAGGTCCGCGACGACGGGCCGGCGCTCGTCCGCGCCAAGACCTTCTTCGAGCGGGAGGCTCCGCTCGCGCGGTTCCCGTACGAGCGGGGATGAGCCCCGCGGGCTGTCAACAGGTCGCGCGGACGTATCCGGTCTCGCCGGCGGGCCGGACGTCGGTGTCGCGCAGGACGACGGACAGGGTCTTGCCCCAGCGCTCGCAGGCGTGCGCGAGACCGGCGCGCTCGTACTCGATGACCAGCACACGGTTGTCGAAGGCGGTCGCGTACGGGCCGCATTCGTCGTACTGGCCGCACTCCTCGGCGACGGCGAAGTCGAAGCCGAGGGCACGGCCCCGCTTCGCGAGATCGACGGCGTTCTTCTGCCCGATCGCGAGGCCGGCCGCGTGGGCGCGGTCGATGAGCAACCGCGCGAAGGCGAGGTCGTGTTCGGGGGTGAGGAGGCCTTCGGAGCGTTCGTACGAGTCGAGGTTGTCGGCCTCGACCGCCTGGTAGCCGGAGGCGGCGCAGCCGTCGATCCAGGCGCCGACGATCACGGCGAGCCGCTCGCGCTTGGCCGGGGTGGAGACGTCGAAGAGGGCCTCGTCCCAGTCCTGGTCGATGACCGGTGCTCCGTCGGCATTCCTCAGGAGGAGGTCGGGGTGGTTCTCCTCCCACCAGTCGGTGGCGTCCGGCTGGGCCTGGAAGGTGTTGACGTAGCAGATGTTGTAGAGGCCGTCGGTCGGCTCGGCCGTGCGGTCGCGGGAGACCGCGCCGACGCCCGGGGGCGGCGGGTACGGACCGCCGATCTGATAGTCGAAGCCGACGTGGGGCTCGGGCGGGACCACCGCGCGGGAGGAACGCGGCGGGGAGGAAGGGGCCGAATCGCCGCCGCCCTCACCGTCGCCGGGCGACCCGCATCCGACCGCCGTGACGGTGAGGACGCCGGCCAGGGCGAGAGTCGAGAGCACGACGCGCAGGGGGCGCCTGGGGCGGCGGATGAGGGCGGTCACGGTGCGGGCTCCTGGTCGTCGAGCGGCGCGGGCGGGTGCGCGGTGCGTCCGGCGCGTGCGGCGCGCCAGACGCGTGCACGCATACCGTACGGTCCCGCCGCGATCGGGACGCACGTCTGCCTCCGCGTCAAATGGCGCCGCGCCGCCCGTGGACGTGGGGCCCTCGGAAGTCCCGGGTGCCGTCCGGCGCGCGCACGGTCTCCACGGTGAACTCCCACACCGCTTCGGCCACGTCCCCCGGCACCGCTCCGTCGGGCTCGCGGCCGCGCCGCACGGCGACATGGACGTCCGCGTACGCGCCGCAGGAGCGTCCGGGGAGGTCGGAACCGACGATGCGGAGGGTGAGCGGCGTCCTGGCCGCGCTCATTCCCTGCCCACCACGGCTTGCAGGAGACCCGGGAAGGCCTCCTCGAACTCCTCGCGGCGCAGTCCGTTCATCCGGGAGGTGCCGACGTAGTGCTGCCGGATGAGGCCGGCCTCGCGCAGGACGTGGAAGTGGTGGGTGGCGGTGGACTTGCTGACCGGGAGGTCGATGGCGCGACAGTTGAGGTCCTGGTCCGTGGCGAAGAGGGTGCGCACGATCTGGCGGCGGACCGGGTCGACGAGCGCCTCCAGCACCTGCTGCAGGCTGATCGTGCGGAGATCCGGGTGGGGCGGGACGCGGTCCTGTCCGCTGCGTTGTGACGTCACCATCTGCTGTCTCGACCTCCCGTACTCATCGTAGGGCACACCCGGTGAGCCTCCGCGGCCGTCGAGATGCGGCTCAGGGCCTGCCCTCGCGAGAGGCCGCGGGCGGGGAGGTGAAGGTGACCGCGGAGGTGGGGGTGGTCGTGTCGGCCTCGCGGCTGAGGGCCCAGGCCGTGACGCGGGAGACCGTGGCGGCGGGGACCGCGTCGGCGATGCCGGGGGCCGCCGGGATGTCGTGCGTGGCGTGCGCGTCGTACGGGACGACGACGCGGTAGCCGCGTTCCAGAGCCGTCCGGGCGGTCGCCTGGACACACATCTCGGACATCATCCCGCAGACGGCGAGCGAGCGTACGCCCGCGTCCGTCAACAGGGCGTGCAGTGAGGTCCCTTCGAAGCTGTCGTCCCTGACCTTGCGGATCACCACCTCGGTGGCGCCGGGCTCGACGCGATGGTGGAGTTCCCAGCCGGGGGTGTGGGGTTCGCAGTCCGCCCCGGGCGGGCCGTCGTTCTGTATGTGGACGACCAGCGCTCCGCCGGCGCGGGCCCGGCTGATCAACGCGGCCGTGCGGTCCAGGAGCCGGGCGGCGTCCGGCACGGCGCCGGGACCGGTGACGAAGGCCGTCTGGACGTCCACGACGAGCAGGGCTTCTGCGGGGTACGCGGTCGAGGTCATGGCGTCATCCTGTCCGGCCGTGCGACGGCGCCTCCAGCGGTTTTCGGGCCGAGGAGGTGCCGTTGCCCGTGTCGGCGCGGGGGTGATCCGGCGCACAGACCGTCCGGTAGGCGTACCGCCGCGTGCTAGCGTCCGCGACCGTGACAACCGCCCTCGGCGGGCCGGGGCCCGCTTCCGCGACGGGCCCCGTCGGTTCCTGCCCGTACGGCGGGACGGCCGGCGCCGAGGGCTCGCCCTTCCTCCCCCTCGATCAGCTGGACGTCTTCGGGGAGGACTTCGTCCGCGACCCCTACCCGTGGCTCGACAGGCTGCGGGCCGAGGCTCCTGTCCACCACGACGCCGGCACCGGGCTGTGGCTGGTCAGCCGGTACGAGGACGTCCGCCGGGTCCTGCTCGACCCGGAGGCGTTCCGGCCGGACAACGCCCAGCACGCGGTCACCCCGTTGAGCGTTCCGGCGCTCCGGCTGCTCGCCCGCGCGGGCTTCCGGCTGCGGCCGGCGCTGGCCAACAACGCGACCGAGAGCCACGCGGGGCTGCGCCGTGTCGTCACCCGGTTCTTCAACGCCCAGCGGGTCGCGGCGGCGGTCCCCGTCATCGAGCGGGTCGCGGGCGAACTGCTCGACGACGTGCGGGCGGAGATCGACGGGCAGGGCGGCAGCGACCTCTTCGGCACGTTCGCGCACACGCTCCCCTGCCGGGTCATGATGGAGCTGCTGGGGATCGAGGGGCTCGCCCCGGCGACCCTGGTGCGCTGGAGCGACGCCTCTCTGGAACTCTTCTACGGACGCCCCACGCCGGAACGGCAGCTTGAACTTGCCGCGCTGGTCGGCGAGTTCCACCAGTGGCTGACCTCGGTCGTGACCGACCGCACGGCCCCGCCGGACAGTTTCATCGGCGCGCTGGCCCGCCACCGACTGCCGGACGGCGAACCGCTGGACGTGGCGACGGCGGTCGGCGCGTGCTTCTTCGTCTTCATCGCCGGGCAGTCCACGACCGGCCAGCTGATCGCCACGGTCCTGCGGGGCGCCCTGGACGAACCCGGACTGTGGCGGCGCGCGGCGCACGAGGAGGGTCTGGCGGAGGCCTGGGTCGAGGAGGTGCTGCGCCGCGAACCTCCCGTGACGACCTGGCGCCGTGTGGTGGCGGAGCCGGTGGAGCTGGGCGGCGTACAGCTCCCGGCCGGGGCCGAACTGCTGCTGATGCTCCTGGGCAGCGGCTCCGACCGGGAGGTCTTCGACGCCCCGGAACGGATGCGCCCCTTCCGCGAGAACGTCCGCCACCATCTCTCCTTCGGTGCGGGCCGCCACCGATGCCCGGGCGCGTCCCTGGCCCGTACGGAGGCCGCCGTCGCGCTGCGCGCGGCGGCCGGCAGGCTCCCCGGTCTTCACCTGACACCGGGCGCGCCGCTTCCTCCGGTGCTCGACCTGCTCTCCTTCCGGGCCCCGCTCGAAGTGCGGGTGAGCGACGCCGCGCGCTGAGGCGAGGGCCCGGAGCGCGGACGGCGTGATCAGACGTGCAGCCGGGCGCAGCGTCGGCAGGCGCGGGCCGAGGGGGCCGTGAGCGCGTGGGAGGCGGCCGCGAGGGTGCAGGCCAGGACGATCAGCGGCCATCCGGCGGTCATGAAGGCGGCGACGGCCAGGGAGAGAGTGGCCAGGGCCATCGACACGCTCGCCGTGGTGCCGGTCCAGGCGATCAGGAGGGGCAGCCGGTGCGGGGTGGGCACGTGGCGTGCGAGGGGGCCCGTGGCCGCCAGCGCGGTCGCGGCGAGAAGGGCGGCGACGCCCGCGACGGCGGCCAGTGACTGGGCCGCGCGGGGCAGGACCCCGTCCTGGCCGGTGCCTGTGGTGAGGAGTGCGTACCAGCAGGCGAGGAGGAGCGGGGCGGCGAGGACGACGGAGCGCGCGGTGTGGCGCGTCTGGGCGATCGTCAGTTCGCGCTGGCAGGCGGGGGCGAGTTCGGCGGGGGTGCCGAACTCCCGTACCGCCTGCTGGACCGCGTCCTCGTACGACGCTCCCGCGTGGGTGTGGGCTTCGGCGGTGTCGGTGAGCCCGCCGCGTACCTCTTCGACGAGGCGTGCCGTGGCCCGGGGCGGGCCGTGCAGGGTGCTCCGGAGCTCGGCGACGTAGGCGTCGACGGGGTCCGGCGCGTGGTCCGTCGGGTCCGTGGGGTCCTCAGGCTTCGTGAGGGCGCGGGCGTTCATGTCGCGGTTCCGGGCTGGGCGGCCGGGTTCAGGACCGAGCCGATCGCCGCCGTGAACTCGCGCCAGGCGGCCCGCTCCCCCGCGAGGCCCTTGCGGCCCGCCTCGGTGAGTTCGTAGCAGCGCCGGCGGCGCTCGCCGACCGATTCCCAGCTGCTGCTGAGCAGGCCGATCCGCTCCAGGCGGTTGAGCGCCGGGTAGATCGTGCCCGTGCGCAGGTCCAGCACGCCTCCGCTGCGCTGCTGGACCGCGGTGATGATCGCGTACCCGTGCAGCGGCCCCTGCTCCAGCACGGCCAGCAGCAGTCCGTCGAGGTGCCCTCGCACCGCATCCGCCCTCATGAGTAGGCAGCCTACACACCACACACGTAGACGTGCTATCTATTGGCAGCCAATATATAGCTCATCGGCTGAAGGGGCCCGCAGTGACCAAGGTGCTGCTGTCCATACACGTCCTCGCGGCGATCCTGGTGGTCGGACCGATCACCGTGGCCGCGTCGCTGTTCCCCCGCTACGCGCGCCAGGCCTCGCCGGTCACCGCGCTGCTGCACCGGATCTGCCGGGGGTACGCCGTCGCCGGTGTCGCGGTCCCGGTGTTCGGGCTCGCGACCGCGGCCCAGCTCGGCGTCCTCACCGACGCCTGGCTGCTCACCTCGCTGGCGCTCACCGCGATCGCGGCGGCCGTCCTCACCCTGGCGATCCTGCCCGGCCAACGACTGCTGCTCGACGGCGGCGGGGGCGGCGGTGAGGGCAGGGCCGGGGCCTCGCGCCTTGCCATGCTCACCGGGATCTTCAACATCCTCTGGGCGGTCGTCGTGGTCCTCATGATCGTCCGCCCCGGCTCGACCACGGGGGCGTGAGGAAGGTGCGCACGCTTCGTGTCGCGGCCGGCGTGGAGGCCGCCTCCCTGCTCGCCCTGTTCGCCAACCTGCTCACCGCCCACGTGCCCGCCGTGTCGACGCTCGTCGGCCCGCTGCACGGCACGGCGTATCTCGTCACGATCGCGGCCGCCTGGCCGGTGCCCGGCGCCGACGCGTCCGGCGCACGATGGCTCTCCGTCATCCCCGGGGTCGGCGGGCTGCTGGCCCTGCGACGGCTCCAAGGCGGCGGCCGCCGCACCGCGTAGCCGGGCATGGTGTTGGCTGGTGGGCGACAGATGCCCCGTGCGCACGAGGAGTTCCGATGCCTCCGGCCGACCAGCCGCCGTCCACCACGCCCCACCGCAACGCCCAGCCGCCGTCCGCGCAGGCCTCGCTCGGGGCCGGTGTCGTGGTGACCGACGCGGCCGGGCGCGTGCTGCTCGGACTCCATCCGAGCGGCACTTGGGAGCTGCCCGGCGGGAAGGTCGATCCGGGCGAGTCCATCGAGCAGGCGGCCGTGCGTGAACTCGCCGAAGAGACCACGCTCGTGGCCGACGTCGCCGACGTCGACGTCATCGGGATCCTGCTGGACTCGCTGACGTCGACGCGGCTCACTCGCTTGACGGCGGTGGCGGTGGTACGGGCCTTCAGCGGCACCCCGGCCGTCGCGGAGCCGGACAAGATCGAACGCTGGGAGTGGACCGCGCTCGACCGCCTCCCCGAGCCGCTGTTCCCGCCCTCCGCCCAGGCGCTCAGGACCTGGCGCCCGGACCTGCCCGTCGAGGAGGGGACGTTTCACCGATACCAGGTAAATCCGGCGCCCCGACGATGACCCTAGTCGCGTAATTGAATAGGTACGGTGTTGAATACCGTCGAGGCGCGTCGCACGGGGCGCGTCGCCGCACGGAGGAGCAACACGACTATGCGCACCGGCCCGTACGAGCGTTACGTCGCCCTGGGCGACAGCCAGACCGAAGGCCTCGGGGACGGTGACGACACCACGGGCCTACGCGGGTGTGCCGATCGGCTCGCGGAGTTGATGGCGGTCGGCAGTCCTGGACTGACCTACGCCAACCTGGCTGTGCGGGGCAGGCTCGCCGGGCAGGTGCGCGCCGAGCAGCTCGGGCCCGCGCTGGCGCTGAGGCCCGACGTGGCAACCGTGGTCGCGGGGATGAACGACCTGCTCAGGCCGCGGTTCGACGCGGACGAGGTGGTCGGCCATCTGGAGGCGATGTTCGCCGCGCTGACGGCCCGGGGCGCGCGGGTGGCGACGGTGACGTTCCCGGACGCCGGGCGGCTCATCCCGCTGGCGCGGCCGCTCGGCTCCCGCGTCGTCGCGCTCAACGCACGGATCCGCGAGGCGGCGGCGCGGCACGGTGTGGCCGTCGCCGAGACCTACCCGCACCCGGTGGTGACCGACGCCCGGCTGTGGAGCCCGGACCGACTGCACGCCAGTCCGCTCGGCCACGCGCGTATCGCCGCCGCTGTGGCCGAGGCCCTCGGGGTGCCCGGCAGCGACGACTCCTGGACACATCCGCTGCCGGCGCTGCCCGTGACACGGGCAGCGGGTCCGCGCAGGGCACTCGACGAGGCGCGGTGGGTCGCGGGCTTCCTCGGCCCGTGGGTCGGCAGGCGCCTGCGCGGCCGCTCCTCGGGGGACGGCCGCGCGGCGAAGCGTCCCGACCTGCTGCCGATCGGGGCCGGGGAGAAGGTCGGGACCGGGGAGGAGGTCAGGAGTGCGAGCGGTCGGCCTTCGCGGCCTTCTCCGCCTGCTTCTCCTTGATACGGGCCGCTTCCTTGCGGACGTCGGCCTGGGTGGCGCGCTCCTTCTGGAGCCACTCCGGGGCTTCCTGCTTCAGGGCCTCGATCTGCTCGGTGGTGAGAGCCTCGGTGATGCCGCCCCGGGCGAGGCCCGAGATGGAGATGCCGAGCTTGGCCGCGATCACCGGGCGGGGGTGGGGGCCGTTGCGGCGGAGCTCGCGGAGCCACTCGGGCGGATCGGTCTGCAGGGCGTTCAGCTCGGTGCGCGAGACGACACCCTCCCGGAACTCGGCGGGGGTGGCCTCGAGGTACACACCCAGCTTCTTCGCCGCGGTCGCGGGCTTCATGGTCTGGGCGGTCTGGTGCGACGTCATGGTGTCAAGGGTATCGAGCGTGTGAGCTACCTCTGACCACGGCGGGTAACCTGGCGGGGTGACTGGCCAGGAAGAACCCTCCTCGTTCCGGCTCGCGTACGTACCGGGAGTGACGCCCACGAAGTGGGTGCGGATCTGGAACGAGCGGCTGCCGGACGTACCGCTGACCCTCGTCCAGGTGCCGGCCGCCGAAGCCTTCGAGCTGCTGCGGGGCGGCGGCGCGGACGCCGGTTTCGTACGTCTTCCGGTCGACCGTACGGATCTCAGCGCGATCCCGCTGTACGCCGAGACGACGGTCGTCGTCGTGCCGAAGGACCACGTGGTGGCGGCGGTCGAGGAGGTGTCGCCGGAGGACCTGGCCGAGGAGATCGTGCTGCACCCGCTGGACGACACCCTCGACTGGGAGCGGCCGCCGGGCCTGCCGGCGATCGAGCGCCCGGCGACGACGGCGGACGCGATCGAGCTGGTGGCGGCGGGCGTGGGGCTGCTCGTGGTCCCGCAGTCGCTGGCGCGGCTGCACCACCGTAAGGACCTCACCTACCGTCCCCTGTCGGACACGCCCGAGTCGCGGGTCGCGCTGTCCTGGCCGCAGGCGGAGCCGACCCCGGATCTGGTGGAGCAGTTCATCGGGATCGTGCGCGGCCGGACCGTGAACAGCACCCGAGGACGTCCGCCGACGCCTCCGCAGCCCAAGGCCGCGGCCAAGCGCCCCGAGAAGAGCCCCCGGAGCGGTTCCGGCGGCGCCAAGGGCGGCAAGGGCGGCAAGGCGGCGAAGAACACCCAGCGCGGCGCCAAGCCCGGCAAGCCCCGCCGCAGGTCGTAACCCCTCGTAGCCGTTCGCTCCCCCGGCCTGCACCGCGAACGCCGTCGCCCCCGGCGGGTGGCCGGGGGGCGACGGTGTCGTATGGGGTCAGGTCAGGCGGGGGTCACCAGGCGACCGGAAGGCGTTCGGGGATGCGCTTCATGAAGCGGGTGCGCCAGACGAGTTGGTCGACCGGGACCGCGAGGTGCAGGTCGGGCATCCGGTCGAGGAGGACCTCCAGGGCGATCTCGGTGTGCTTCTTGCCGAGGGCGGTGGCCGGGCAGTAGTGGCCGCCGCCGCCGAAGGAGAGGTGCGTGCCGGCGTTCGGCCGGCCGATGTCCACGGTGTGCGGGTCGGGGAAGACTGCCGGGTCGGTGTTGGCGGCCTCGACCAGGACGAGCAGGAGCTCCCCCTTGCGTACCTCCACGTCTCCGAGCGTGACGTCCTCGAGCGCGAGGCGCGGGAGCCCGTCGGCGATGGAGAGGTTGATCCGAAGCAACTCGTCCACGGCGGCCGGGATGCGCTCCGGCTCCTTGCGCAGCTGCTCCCACACATCGGGGTTCTGCAGCAGGGAGAAGATGGCCATGGTGAGGAAGCCCATGGTGGAGATGACGCCCGCGCCGAAGAAGGTGACGCCGACCGTGGCGAGCATCTCGTCCGTCAGATGGGCGTAGTCGGGGTTCCCGCGCAAGGCGGCGAGTTCGGCCATCAGCCCGGTCGTCGCCGGGTCGTCCAGGCGCTCGACCATGTACGCGATGTCGCGGTCCCAGTTGAGCCGGGCGCCCGTGATGGGGCAGGCCGAGTTCATGAACGCGATGTCCAGGCTGGCGGCCAGGCGCGGCGCGTCCGCCTCGGGGATGCCGAGGATGCGGCAGTGCAGGTTCTCCGCGTACGGGTTGGTGAACCGGCCACGGAGGTCGACCGGCGGTCCGTAGGCGAGGAGTCCGTCGACCAGCGCGCCGGCGTGGTCGCGCATCCAGTCGGTGAGGCCGTCCGTCTTGGGGTTGATGGCCTTGAGGACGGCCTTGCGCAGTCCGGCGCCGGTGATGTTGCCCATGTTGTTGACCACCTCGGGCGGGATGGTCAGGGCGTACTGCCGGGGGACGCCGGGGGCGGAGGTGTCCTTGAGCGAGAACCTCGGGTCTTCGAGGACCTGCTTGCAGAGTTCGTAGGACGAGACCAGCCAGGCCTCGTCGCCGGCGATCGTACGGACCCGCTTGACCGGTTCGGCGCGCAGGGAGTCGATCTCGGGCGGCAGGCGGTCGCCCCGCGCGGAGAACGGGAAGTCGAGCAGCGTGTCAGTGGTCATCGTGGTCTCCGAGCATCGGGGTGACGATGGCGTGGCCCTGGTTGCGGGAGGCGCGCAGTCCGGAGCCCCTGGAGTAGAGGAGTTCGGCCATCGGCAGGAGCTGGTGGTAGCAGTTCAGGGAGGAGGGGACACCGAGGATCGCGGGGGTGTCCAGGAAGAGCGGCGCCTCGGCGCAGATGTACTGCAGGCAGACCTCGCGCTGGCGGGCGGTGGGGGTCTGTCCGTCGAGGACCTTGGAGGAGAGGAACGCCTCGACGAGCCGGTCGCAGGTGGCGAGGAAATCGGCGTCGGTGGCGAGCAGGTCGTCCAGGTGTTTGCGCAGGTGCCGGTAGGCCGGGATGTCGAGGAGCGCGGACATGGGGCGCCCTCGGAGCCGTTCACCACCGGGGTCGATGGCGGCGACGGCGTTGTTGACCTTGGCGCGGACGCCGCGGAGGTTCTTGACCGCTTTGCGACGGGCTTCGTCCGGCGGGTAGCCGAGAGCCTCGTACATGTCGGCGACGTGCAGGTCGGTGTAGATGAGGTCGACCTGCTCGAAGCCCCGGAGTCCCCAGGCGGCGAGTTCGGCCACCCGTTGGGCGGAGAAGTAGCCGTTGCCGGGGGAGATGCCGATGACCGCGTGGGCGCCTTCGGTGTGGATCACTTGGCAATGCTGCGTGTACGGCTGGACCTTGAAACTGTCGGTCGCTGTCGTCGACAAGTGAAGAAATGTCCTTCGGGCCGCTAGTCCCGTCGGGGCCTTGTGCCCCTGGTGTGGCGGCGACGGCATGAAGTTACCGGCGATCTCCGCAGAGTGACAATTCTGCCCAACAGGTGGCCGGATACCTTCGGTACGTGACCGGATATAGTCCACCGTCCGCTTGGGAACGGCGAGTTCTGGTCATATTCGCGGGCAGCAGCCCTGTCAGGTCGATTCAGCGGGGAGGGCAACCCGGTGGAAGACCCGGCCGCCGAGGTCGATGCCGGTGACGGCGCCGCTCGTGTCAGCGGGCCGTCCCGGCTGTCAGGGGCGCCGCTGCGGCACGGGCGTCACCGCCCGATCTTCTCGGCCGGTCCCATGACGATGACCGGTGCCTTGGCGGGGTCCAGGGCGCGCAGGAGTTGTCGCATGACGTCGGGCGTGAGGGAGACGCAGGCCTGGGTGGGGCCGCCGTGGTCGACATGGACCCAGACGCCTCCGCCCCGCTCCAGACCGAGCGGCCGCTCCTTGTTCAGGGGCGTCGTACCGGGGACGCGGTTGTAGTCGATGGCGACGACGTAGTCGAACGAGCCCTCCAGCGGCTCGCCGAGGAACCCGACGCCCGGGGAGACGAACTCCTCGTCCTGGTCGTAGGGCAGCTTCGAGCCGGGGTCGGGCAGCCGCCCGCCCGCGTCGCCGAGCCGGAAGACACCGGTCGGGGTGCGCAGATCGCCGGCCCAGTGCTCGTCGGTCCAGCCGCGCAGGGCGTTGTGCGCGGTCCACGGCCCGGCCGTGCGACGCCAGCGCCCCGCCGTGTCCCGTTCGTAGAGGACGGCGTTGGCGACGTTGCTGTCCTGCGTCCGCCCGGTCACGACGAACACCTGGCTCGTGCGGTCCGGAATCAGCGTCCGGGTCACCGGCCCGACGCCGGGCGGAGCGGAGGGCACCTGGGCCTTGGGGGTCGCCGGTGGGGCGGGCGAGGAGGGCGGGGTCGGCGGCCCGGCGTTCTTGGCGGCGGCGCGGGCACCGGACGGGGGCGTCGGAGCGGCCGGTTGCTCGTGCGACACCTGCACGTAGCCGATGAGCGCGAGGGTCGCGCAGAGCGCGGCGGTCAGCACACGCGGCCCGGGACGGACGTTCCTGACAGGCATGGGGCAGCATCCTCCGACGCTCGCGAACGGCAATGCCGCGATACGTACCCGGTCCGCGTCCACGCCTGTCGGGAGAGCCGCGCACTCACCCGACCGGGGCAGAGGTGTCAGGCCGTGGCGGTGGGGGCCTCGTCGAGTTCCCAGGCGTGGCGCTTGAAGTCGCGCGCGAAGTCGGGGTGGTCCTCCCAGTTGCGGGCGACGCGGCGCAGCACGTCCCAGTTGTGCTCCAGGGCCTGGTCGATGATGTGACGGAGCGCCGGGTCGGCCGTCGCCCGCTGGTCGGCGAGGCCCTTGACGGCCGCGGCGGCCTTCACCGTGCCGAGGAGGGCCCGCAGGGCGCGGGAGGTGTCGTCCATCCCGAAGCCGTGGTCGCTGCCGTTCGCGGGGTCGAACAGCGGCCGGAGGCGGTCCTCGATGAACGTGGTGATCCGCTCGAAGTGCTGCACGTCCATCGGGTCTCATCTCCTGATTCGGTTGGGTCGCGTCTGCGCGATCATTATCCCGTGTGCCTCAGGAGAGCGACGGCGGGGCCATGCGTATGTCGCGCCAGAGCGCGTGCGTGGGGTTCGGCCCCTCGGTGCGGTCCTGGGGGACGTCCCAGACGTGGACGGTGGGTGCGGCGGGGTCGGTGAGAGGGGCCCAGCCCGGGTCACCGGTGGCGGCGAAGGCGGCCCAGGCGTCGACCATCCGGCGGGACAGTGCGCGGTCGTCGGCGTCGGCGGGGCCTCCGGTCAGGAACTCGACTGCCGTGGCGTCCAGGGTGCCGAGCGCGAAGGGCACGTCGGCGGCGTGCCAGGCGCGTACCGGGCTGCCGTCGGGGCGGGTACGGCGCCGGTCGAACCGGGACAGGAACGTACGGCCGCCTCCCGCACGGGCGTGCGCTTCGGCGAGGCGGACGGTGGGCACGGTGAAGACCGTGTCGCTCGCGAGGGCGAGGAAGACGTCGAGGACCGGCGCTGCGGGCATGCGGGTCCGGTACGCCGCGACGAGGGCGGGGGGCAGGCCGTAGTCGGCGGCGAACCGGTCGAGTCCGTCGTCGGTGGTGACCGCCGGCATGGCGCCCACCTGGTGCATGAGCCAGTACTCCTCGGTGGTGTGGCAGACGAGGAGGTCGACGTGGCCGCCGACGGCCGAGGCGGCGAGGGGGTCCCGGTCCAGCAGGACGCCGTCGAGGACCGGGCCGTAGAGGACGGTGTCGTAGTGGAGGAACCCGGCCGAGGGGTCACCGGCGTACCGTGCCACCACCCGGTCGGAGGCCTCGACGAGGTCCTGCGGGGTCGCGGCGAGCAGGCCCTCGGCGGTCGGTTCCACTCCCGCGGCCTGGGCCACCTCGCGGGTCAGGCGCTCGGCGAACTCCGGCCGGAAGAACGCGTCGGGCACGCTGTGGGCGATGGCACGGTGGAAGAGTCCGCCGGCCCGCGCGCTGCTCATCAGCGAGGCGATCGAGCCCCCACCCGCGGACTGTCCCGCCACCGTGACGTTGTCCGGGTCGCCGCCGAAGGCCGCGATGTTGTCGCGCACCCACTCCAGCGCGGCGATCTGGTCGAGCAGCCCCCGGTTGTCGGGGAAGCCGGGCACCCGGCCGAAGCCTTCGAAGCCGAGACGGTAGTTGCAGGTCACCACCACCGTGCCGGCCCGGGCCAGTGTGGAGCCGTCGTAGTCGGGCTGGGCGGAGGAGCCGAAGGTGTAGGCGCCGCCGTGGATCCAGAAGAGAACGGGCAGCGGCGTGGAACTCTCCTCCGGCGCCCAGACGTTGAGCGTGAGAACGCCCTCGTCGTCCGGGTTCCAGACCGGTGAGCCGGGCAGCTCCGCGGACTGCGGGGCGACCGGCCCGAAGCGCGTGCAGTCCCGCACCCCGTCCCAGGCCTCCGCAGGCCTCGGTGCCCGGAAGCGCCCGGCGTCGAAGGGCGGGGCGGCGTAGGGAATGCCGAGCGTGATCCGCAGTCCGTCGGCGACCGTGCCGCGCACCGCGCCCCGCTCGGTCACGACGGTGTGGTCGGCGACGCCCGTACGCACAGGGGGAACTCCTTCTCTACGCCGTCGGCCCCTCCGCGCGGCAGCACACCCTCGCACGGACGGCGCAGGGCGGACAATCGATTAAAGATCTTGGTCGCGGTCCAGGGGTTGTTCGGCCCAGATGACCTTGCCCTCCGCGGTGTAGCGGGTCCCCCAGCGCCGGGTGAACTGCGAGATCAGGAAGAGGCCCCGGCCGCCCTCGTCGGTGGTCCGCGCGTGGCGCAGGTGCGGCGAGGTGCTGCTCGCGTCGAAGACCTCGCAGATCAGGGTGCGTTCGAGGATGAGACGCAGCCGGATGGGCCCGGAGGCGTGCCGGATGGCGTTGGTGACGAGCTCGCTGACGACGAGTTCGGTGGTGAAGGCGAGTTCCTCCAGACCCCACGCGGCGAGTTGGCGGGCGGCCATCACCCGGGCGCGGGCGACGACGGCCGGGTCTGCGGGCAGGTCCCACACGGCGACCTGTCCGGCGGCGAGGCTGCGGGTCCGCACCAGGAGGAGGGCCGCGTCGTCGGTGTAGGGCCTGCTGGGCGCCAGTTCGTCGACGATGCTGCGGCACAGTTCGTCGAGCGGCAGGTCGCGGGACCCCAGAACTCGGCGCAGCCCGTCCTTGCCCGCTCCGGGCGCGGCGATCAGTCCGTCGGTGTAGAAGGCGAGGACGCTGCCCTCCGCGAGGGGCAGCTCGACGGATTCGAAGGGGAGCCCGCCGATGCCGAGGGACGGTCCAGGAGGAAGGTCCGGGAAGGTGACGGTGCCGTCGGGCGCGCGGACGGCGGGCGCGAGGTGGCCCGCACTCGCCAGGTCGCAGCGGAGGCTGACGGGGTCGTAGACCGCGTAGAGGCAGCTGGCCCCGACGCCCGCGGGGAGGGGCGCGCCGCCGAGGTCGGTCGCCGCGCCCTCGCGGGTCACCTGCAGGACGAGGTCGTCGAGGTGGGCGAGGAGTTCCTCGGGCCCGAGGTCGAGGTCCGCGAGGGTCCGTACGGCGGTACGGAGCTGGCCCATGGTGGCGGCCGCCTCGATGCCGTGCCCGAGGACCTCTCCGACGACCAGGGCGACCCTCGCTCCGGACAGCGGGATGACGTCGAACCAGTCGCCGCCGAGTCCGGACAGTTCGTCGGCGGGCCGGTAGAAGGAGGCCGCCTCGACGGCTTCCTGCAGGGGGACGCCGTGCGGCAGCAGGCTGCGCTGGAGCACGAGCGCGGCGGCCCGCTCGCGGGCGTAGCGGCGGGCGTTGTCGAGGCAGACGGCGGCGCGGGCGACGAGCTCCTCGGCGAGGCGCAGGTCGTCCTCGTCGAACGGCTCGTCCCGCCGGGTGCGCAGGAAGGTGGCCACGCCGAGGGTGACACCCCGGGCGAGGATCGGCACGACGATGGCGGTATGCGGTACGTCGTCGGCCTCGTCGCTCGCTTCCGCGGGCGCCGTGGACTCGAACAGGGCGATCGGGATGGCCGCCTCCCGGGTCGCGGCGTCCAGGTGGGCCGCCCGCCAGGAGCGGCCGTGGGCCACGGCGTCCATCTGGGGTGACGACGGCCGGTACCCGGACGGCTCCCCCGGTTGCAGTACTTCCCTCACCCCGCCCTGGCGTACGTTCTGGGCGCCGCCTCGTACCAGACGCTGTGCGGTGGCGGCGGCCGTCGGCCCGGGGGACGGATCCGCGCCTCGAAGGACCGCGTCCAGGAGGTCGACGGCGACGAAGTCGGCCAGGCCGGGGACCGCCACGTCGGCGAGGTCCTGGGCGGTGCCCATGACGTCCAGGCTGCGGCCGATGCGCTCGCTGGCCCGGGCCATCAGCGCGAGGCGCAGCCGGGCGCGGTAGCGGTCGGTGATGTCGACGACCGCGTAACAGACGCCGAGTGCTCGGCCGTTGTCGTCGTCGAGCCGGACGAAGGACATGGCGTGGGCATGGTCCCGGTCGGGGTGGGAACGGGTACGGCCCACGTGCTCGTACCCGACGACCGGTTCACCGGTCGCCAGCACCTGGCGCATGTTCGACTCGACGATCTCGGCGTTCATCCCGGGCTGGATCTCCCCGAGGCGCTTGCCGCGCCGCTGCTCGACCGTCCCGCCGCCGAAGTGCTCCAGCGCCGTGTTCGACCACACGCACCGCAGCTCGGTGTCGACGAAGCAGAGCCCGATGGGCATCTCGGTGACCATGCGCTCCAGGAGCGCGGGGCCCATGGTCCACTGCCGGGAGGGCGCGGCGCCGACGGCGACGACGAGCCAGCGGGCCGGGCCCGCCTCGCCCGGCAGGGGCAGCACGGTGACGTCGACGGCGACCGTACGGCCGTCCCGGTGACGCGCGAGCAGCACCCCCGACCAGCCGCCGTCCCGGTCCGAGGTCTCGAGGATCTCGCGGAGCCGGCCGGCCTCGTCGCCCGCCAGGAGGGAGTCGACGCGACGGCCGCCGAGGTCTGCCGCGGGGTAGCCGAGCAGGCGCTCGGCGGCATAGGGGCGGCCGACGACCGTCCCGCCCTCGTCGAAGAGGAGAACGACGGAATCGGCGACACCGAACACGGCCTCGTGCGCGGCGGTCTCTGCTTCCTCGGGTCTCCCCACGGCCGTCGGCTCCGTTCTCACACCCCCACCCTGCCTGCTTCTTCTATCACACTATGCCCAAATACCTACCGATATCTCCCGCTTTGCAGTCACCCCTTCGGCGGACAATCCGGGTTCCGAATCGGCCGGAGAGGTTAGGAGAGGCCTCAACGACCGACGACCCGGGAGGCGGGCATCGTGACTCGACCGAAGATTCTCGTGGTGGGCGCCGGCTTCGCCGGGGTCGGCTGTGTACAGCGGCTGGAACGGCGGCTCACCGAGCGCGAGGCGCAGATCTCGCTGCTTTCGCCCTACTCGTACCAGCTCTATCTGCCGCTCCTGCCCCAGGTCGCGGCCGGCGTCCTCACGCCGCAGTCGGTCGCCCTGTCGCTACGGCGCAGCAAGCGGCACCGCACACGGATCATTCCGGGCGGCGCGGTCGGCGTGGACACCAAGGCGAAGGTCTGCCTGGTACGGACGATCTCGGGCGAACTCGTCGCCGAGCCGTACGACCACCTGGTGCTCGCGCCCGGCAGCGTGACCCGCACCTTCGACATCCCGGGGCTGAGCGAGCACGCGCGGGGCATGAAGACGCTCGCCGAGGCGGCCTACATCCGCGACCACGTCATCGCCCAGCTGGATCTGGCGGACGCGAGCCAGGACGACGCGGAGCGCGCGGCCCGGCTCTGCTTCGTGGTGGTCGGCGGCGGTTACGCGGGAACGGAGACGGCGGCCTGCCTGCAGCGGCTGACCCACCACGCGGTCCAGCGCTATCCGCGCCTCGACCCGGCGCTGATCAAGTGGCATCTGGTCGACCTCGCGCCCAAGCTCATGCCCGAGCTGGGCGACAAGCTGGGCGCCGCCGCGCTGGACATCCTGCGGCGGCGCGGCATCGAGGTCTCGCTCGGTGTCTCGGTCGCCTCCGTGGACGACAAGGCGGTGACGCTCACCGACGGTCGGGTGCTCCCGAGCCGCACGCTGATCTGGACGGCCGGCGTGGCCGCCAGCCCGCTGATCGGCACCCTGGGCGCGGAGACGAACCGGGGGCGGCTGGTGGTCGGGCCCGACATGGTGGTCCCCGGCATGGACGGCGTGCACGCCCTCGGCGACGCGGCCGCCGTACCGGACCTGGCCAAGGCCGAGAAGGACGCGATCTGCCCGCCCACGGCGCAGCACGCCATGCGCCAGGGCAAGCAGGTCGCCGACAACCTCGTCGCGACCCTGCGCGGCGAGCAGACGTACCCGTACTACCACCGGGACCTCGGTCTGGTGGTGGACCTGGGCGGCCGGGACGCCGTCTCGAAACCGCTCGGGATCGAGCTGCACGGCATGCCGGCCCAGGCGGTGGCCCGGGCGTACCACTGGGCGGCGCTGCGGACCAATGTCGCCAAGACACGGGTGATGACGAACTGGCTGCTCAACGCCGTGGCCGGGGACGACTTCGTCCGTACGGGGTTCCTGGCCTCACGGTCCGGGAAGCTCGCCGACTTCGAGTACACCGACGCGTACCTCACGCCCGATCAGGTACGGGCTCACACCGCCGCGCTGCGGGCCGAGGTGTCACCAGGGTCGTGAGCCCGGGCGAGCGCCGCGAGGACCGGTCCACAGGAGTTCCCGGCCGGTTCGGCCGATGGGGCGGGCCGTGGTCTCACAGCCAGCCGTTGCGGCGGAAGCTGCGGTGGAGGAGGAAACAGGCCACGGCCATCACGCCCACCACGAGCGGGTAGCCGAAGGTCCAGCGGAGCTCGGGCATGTGGTCGAAGTTCATGCCGTACACGCCGCAGACCATCGTCGGCACGGCGATGATCGCGGCCCAGGCGGTGATCTTCCGCATGTCCTCGTTCTGGGCGACGGTCACCTGGGCCAGATGGGCCTGGAGGATCGAGTCGAGGAGCGCGTCGAAGGAGGTGATCTGTTCCGTGATCCGCGAGAGGTGGTCGGCGACGTCGCGGAAGTACGGCTGGATCTCCGCCGAGACGAGGGACAGCGGCTGCGCGGCCGCCAGGGACTGGAGCGGACGGTCGAGGGGAGCCACCGCCCGCTTGAGTTCGAGCAGTTCCCGCTTGAGCTGGTAGACGCGGCCGGCGTCACCACGGGAGACCTGCTCGCTGAAGACGGCGGTCTCGACGGCGTCTATGTCGTTCTGCACGGCGTCGGCGACGGCGAGGTAGTCGTCCACGACGTGGTCGGCGATGGCGTGCAGCACGGCCGCGGGCCCCTTGGCGAGCTGGTCGGCATCCGCCTCCAGCGCCTCCCGCAGCGGGCCGAGTGAACCGTGGCTGCCGTGCCGGACGGTGATGACGAAGTCCGGCCCGGTGAAGACCATGAGCTCACCGGTGTCGACGACCTCGCTGGTGGCCGTGAGCTCCTCGTGCTCCACGTAGCGGACGGTCTTGAAGACGGCGAAGAGCGTGTCGTCGTACCGTTCCAGCTTGGGCCGCTGGTGGGCGTGGACGGCGTCCTCGACGGCCAGCGGATGGAGCCCGAACAGCTCGGCGAGCCCGGCGAACTCCTCGACGGACGGCTCGTGGAGCCCGATCCAGACGAACCCGTCGCCGGACTTGCGGACCCGTCGCACCGCCTCCTCGGCGGGACATGACCCGCGCTGCCGCGCCCCGTCCTCGTACAGCACGCAGTTGACCACCGAGCTGCCCAGAGGCGAGCGGGCGGGGTGGCTCAGGTCGACGGTCCGACGGTACGCACGGCGGACGCTACGCCTCAGATTGCGGATGATGGGCACGCGGGACTCCTTGGGACGATCAGCGGCCAGTGTGCCACCGTCGCACCTCGGGCGGGACTCCTGACAAATGTCACACGTTCCTGTGCACAAGATCCTCCCGAGGGCGGACGGCGTGCCTGGCGGGCGCGTCGAGGATGGAACCACTGCCAACAACGAGGGAAACAGGTTCCATTCATGACCACCCACCGCAGGGCCTCCCGGTCCGTCGTCGCCGCTGCCGCGCTGGTCGCGCTCTCCGCCACGGCGTTACCGGCGCAGTCCGCCGTCGCCGCCGAGCCCGGCTCCCCCACGGCCGTGTCCGCCGTCTCGGCGGCCGCCACCGGCCATCGTCTGGACCGCGCGGCGCTGCGCGGCTCGCTCGACGCCTTCCACAAGGCGGGGATGTACGGCGCCTATTCGGCCGTCCGCGACGGCTCGGCGCAGTGGCGGGGAGCCACCGGGGTCGCCGACATCGACAGCCGCCGCCCCACGCGGCCGGACTTCGAGCACCGGGTCGGCAGCATCACCAAGACCTTCACCGCCGTCGCCGTCCTCCAGCAGGTCGGCGACGGACGCATCGACCTCGACGCTCCCGTCGGCCGCTACGTCCCCGACATCGTGTCCGGGGAGCGGGGCCGGCAGGTGACCGTCCGGATGCTGCTGAACCACACCAGTGGCATAGCCGATTACGTGCTGCCCGCCTTCCCGGGCATCCTGGAGAACCCCGGCAAGGCCCTCGACGAGAACCGCCTGCGCCACATCGCCCCCGAGGAACTCGCCCGCCTCGGTCTCGCCGCCCCGCCCGTCGCGGAGCGTGGGACGCACGCGTACTCCAACACCAACTACATCCTGGCCGGGCTGATCCTGGAGCGGGTGACCGGGCAGAAGGCCGAGGCGTACATCACCCGGAATGTCATCCGCAAGGCCGGGCTTCGCCACACCTACTTCCCGAACTCGCCGTTCACCAAGGGCCCGCACGCGAGCATGTACGAGTCGTTCTTCGGTCTGATCGACCCGCCGCGCGACTACAGCGTCACCGACATGTCGTGGGCGGGCACGGCCGGCGCACTGGTGTCGACGACGAGCGACCTCAACGAGTTCTACCGCCGGCTGCTCGACGGCCGGCTGCTCGACGCGGCGCAGCTGCGCGAGATGAAGACCACCGTCCCTGCGTACAAGACCGAGCCCGGCGAGGAGGCGCTGATGCGCTACGGCCTGGGCATCTACACCCTCAAGATGCCGAGCGGCGGCTGGTACTGGGGCCATGACGGTGCTGTCTTCGGCGCGGGGACCTGGGCCCTGTCCACCGAGGACGGCCGACGCCAGGTCGCCATCGGCTACAACCTCATGAAGTACCAGCGCTTCGACGAGCAGGGCCGTCCGCTGCCGGATCCCATCACCGAGGCGCTGTACGCCCATGTCGACGGCGCCCTCGCCGGCACCACCGCCCCCTCGCGCGGCGCGGTCCCGCAGCGCGCACAGGACGCGGCCGGTACGCCGGGTGCGCGGAGTGCGCCGCGTGCGAAGTCGCTGCCCGACATGCCGATCGGCCCGGACGCGCTCCACCAGGCGTCTCTCCGGTCGTAGCGCCACACCGTTCCGCGGGGAGGACCGGGCCGTCACCTGGACTGCAGGGCGTCCAGGGCGACGGCCTGGGCTATGGCCAGGCGGCGGTCGAGGTGCTCGTCGTGGATCGTCAGGACGTAACGGTCCCGCAGGCCCAGGCGCTTCTGCACCGACATGACGGGGCTGTCCGACCGGGCGAAGTCGAAGTGGTACGGCCAGGCGAACGGCAGGACGTCGACGAACGGAATGATGCCCCAGGCCCGGCGCAGGACGGCCACGGCCATGTTGCGCTCGACGCCCGTCGTCTCGGCCGCCGCCCCTTCCTCGCTCATGTGCCAGGTGCTCCGCAGCAGGGAGGCGGCGAAGTTCTTGCGGAGGCTGCCGACGGGGGCGCCCGAGGCCGCGCGGATGTCGTACGTCGCGCCGAGGTCCACGACCTGGCGGGCCTGGAAGGTGAAGAGGACCTGCTTCTGCGACTCGTCCGTGTAGAACGTGATCCGTTCCTTCAGGGCCAGGCGCTTCTGGTGCGCGAACGCGACGATCTCGCCCTCGGCGCCGTCCGGTCCGGCCGCGTGGACCACGTAACGGTTGGCCATGGGCGTGAGCTTCTGGCTGATGTGAAAGCGGTGCTGCGACTGCTCAAGACCCACGGTGCACTCCACGCTCGTCGTCTGCTTCCTCGGCTTGTCGACGATGGTCGCCTGCCGGGAGCACCCGTCGCAGTCATCGAAAGTCGTTGCCCGGCGATACGAACGGCTCGCGTCTCCCTCGGCCTTCAGGTCGTGTGCCCGCCCGGGGAGACGACGGCCCGTCGGGGGGCCGCCCGGACCGTCCCGGCGAACGTGACGAGCCAGGCCGCCGCCGCGATCCACAGGAGGGCCTGGCCGAGGCCGTCGAGCCATCCGATGACGGTGGCCGCCGAGGTCGACAGGCAGGCGACCGCCGTCATCCCCATCGGGAAGACGCTAGCCCAGCGTCGTACGTCATAGCCCGGGCGGCGCCGCAGCAGTTCGGCGCCGAGCAGGGTGAGGTACCAGGCGAGGTCGGCGGCCAGCAGGATCAGGGTGACCGTCCGCAGGGCGGTGTGGACGCCCGTGCCCGCCCACACGCCGGTGGCGAGAAGCTTGGAACCGGCGAGCGCGGAGATGGCGAGGGCGCCACCGGCCACCCACTGGTCTCCGGCGCCCTCGGTGATCTGTCGGAAGTCGAACCGGAACAGGGCGACCGGATAGAGCAGCAGTCCGAGGACGAAGAAGACCAGGGCCGTTGGCGCGAGCCAGTCCCCGGCCGAGACGGCGAGGGTGGCGCCGAGGACCACGAGTCCCTGCGTGGCGACGCAGATCAGGAAGACCCCGCCCGGCATACGGCGCCACAGGTGCGTCAGCACCGCCATGAGCAGCGGTGCCCACAACACGGCGGCCAGCGCCAGGAGGACGTCGGCCACCGTGGTCCAGCCGAAGGCCGCCACCCGTACGCCGAGCACGGTCGTCGCGGCGACGGCGGTCAGGGCGGGAGGGGTGTCGGCCTCCGCGACCCAGCGGTAACGGCTGTACAGCAGCCGGGTGGCGAAGTCGCACGCGAGCAGCAGCCACACGAGGGCCGCGAGGCAGAGCAGCATGCGGGACACCGCTTCACGGCCGGTCAGATGGAATCCGACCGAGAGGATGCCGGTGGCCATCACGGCGGAGCCCGCGGCGGGCGGCAACTCGGCCCACCAACGGGCTACCCACTCCTTCATGCCCCTATCGCACCGGCTGCCCACGGGCCTCGCCACTCGGACACCGGACATGAGGCGCGGGGCGGCCGTACCCGTCGGCCGCTCCGCTCCGACCTCGGCCCTCGGTCAGCCTCCTGCCGCCACCAGGAGCGCTTCGGGGGTGATGAGGGCCGTGGAGCCCGGGGCCGTACAGGCGTAGGCACCGGAGATCGACCCCAGGCGGGCGCAGGTCAGGACGGACTCGCCGGCCAGCCGGCCGTGGAGGAAGCCGCTGACGAACGCGTCGCCGGCGCCGTTGGTGTCCACGACGGGGGCGTGCGGGGCGATGGCCGGGACGTGGTGCGGCGTCGGGCCTCCGTCCCGGGTGAGGACGTAGGAGCCGTCCGCGCCCGCCGTGGCGACCACGGTCCGCGCGCGGCCCTCGCGCAGGATCTCCCGCATCAGCGCCGGCGTGCCGTCGCCCGCCCTCGCCGCGCTGAAGAAGACGAGGTCGGAGCGGAGGGCGAATTCCCGGTGGTGGTCCGCCAGGCCGTCCCAGTCGTGCAGGTCCGTGGAGACGGGGACGCCGAGGTCCTCGAGGTCGTCGTACAGGAACCGCGCGAAGTTCATGATCGAGACGTGGACGTGGCGCGCACGGCGCAGTTGGGGCAGGTAGTGCTCCCTGGGCATGCGCAGGTCCGCAGGGTCCCGGCCGTCGTAGAAGGACATCCGGCGTCCGGTCGCGTCGACGAGGTTCACCGCGCGCCGCGTGCCGGCGGGTGAGATCACGGGGTGGAACTCGACGTCCCCCTCGGCCATGCGCTGCCGTACGAGCGTGCCGATCCAGTCGTCGCCCACGCAGTCGAGCAGGGCGACCCGCAGGCCCAGGGCCCGTGTGCCGAGGGCCACGTTCCCGCCGGTGTGCCCGGGCCACTCCTCGATCGGTCCCACATGGACCGAGTCGGCGAGGGGGACGGGCAGGGTGTCCACACGGATGACCGTGTCCACTCCGCTGCCACCGACCACCACGACGTCGTACCGGTCGTTCTGTTGACTCACTGCTGCCGCCTCTCCGGTCCCGCCGCGCCCAGTATGCTGCGCCGCTCGAGAGGCAAGGGCCGACACGGGTCCGAAGGTCCGATACGCGTAGTTCCGATACGCAAAGAACCGGTACAGGGGTAATCATTCCCCTATGGATGAAAAGCCGGTGGTCGTCGGTGTGGACGGGTCGGAGCACAGCCAGCTGGCCCTCGTGTGGGCCCTGGGCGCAGCGCGGCGGCTCGACGCTCCCCTGGTCGTCGCCCATGTGCGCTCCGAGGCTCTGCAGCTCGGTACCGCCCGGATCGCCTCGGAGCTGGGCGAGAACCCCAACATCCCCGATACGGTCCTCAACGGCGTCGCCGCCTGGATCGAGGGGCAGGACTCACCGGTGCCGGTACGGTACGAGTCGCTCGACGGCACGGTGCCCGACGCGCTCCTCCAGATGGCCCGGACGGCGCGCCTTCTGGTGACCGGTTCCCGTGGACGCGGCGGCTTCGCGAGCCTGCTGCTCGGTTCCGTCAGCCGGTCGCTGGCGTCGTCGGCGCCGTGTCCGGTCGTCGTGGTGCCGCACGAGGAGCGCACGGTGCCGTCGGAGAGCGGGACGGAGGCGGGCCGGGTCCTCGTCGGGCTCCACCCGGAGGAGACCGCGGACGAGGTCCTCGACTTCGCGTTCCACGCGGCCCAGCAGCGTGGTGTGACGCTGGAGGTGGTGACCGCCTACCGGCTTCCGCCCTCGCCGGTCATGCTGGTCGGACCGCCCTCGCCCGCCCTGCAGGTGCCCCCGCCGCTTCCTTTGGACGACGAGACTCCCGAGCTGGTCCGGGACACCGTCCGGCTCCAGGAGGACCGGCTGCGGCCCTTCACCGAGAGGTACCCGGACGTCCAGGTCGCCCCTGTGGTCGTACCGGCGGACGCGGCGGGGCGACTGGTCGAGGGCTCCCGCAGCGCGGACCTCGTGGTCGTGGGCCGCCACCGCAGGTACCGGGTCGCGTCGCTCCTCATGGGCTCGGTCGCCCACGCCGTACTGCACCACGCCCACTGCCCGGTCGCGGTGGTACCGCCACCGGCCCCTTCGTAACCGCGGGCTTCTTCGTACCGCCCGCCCCTTCCTGGCGGTCCGGTCTCTTTCAGCCGTCCGCCCCTTCCTAGCTGTCCGCCCCCTCCCAGCCACCCGCGCCTTCCTAGCCACCCGCGCCCCGACGGCCTCCCTCACATGACGGCGCCCGCACATCGCGGGCGCCCGACTCCCCCGAGCCTCCTCGGCCGAGGAGGCTCGGCGTCGCGCGGTCGAGGACCGAGGCGATCCGGTTCCAGGTCTCCTCGTCGCGGGCGACCGGCGGGAGGGTCTCCCCCTCGCCCGCGCCCCAGGCCCCGGCGATCGCGACCGGGTCCTCTCCGGTCGCGGCGGAGGCGGCGAGGGCGGCCGCGCCGAGGGCGACGAGTTCGGTCGCGGCCGGGACCACCAGGGGCCGGCCGGAAAGCCTCCGGATCGTCTCCCTCCAGGCACTGCCCTGCGCGCCGCCGCCGATGAGGCGCAGCGGACGGTCCCGTACCGCCGGGTCGGCGGGGTCGAGACCGCAGGCGGCGAGGAGGTCGTCGAGTGCGCGAAGGACGGTGAAGGCGGCGCCCTCGTAGGCGGCGCCGAGGATGGCGCGCGGGGTGGTGGTGTGGCGCAGGCCGGTCACGAGGCCGGTGGCGTGGGGGAGGTCGGGGGTGCGTTCGCCGTCGAGATAGGGCAGGACGACCACTCCGTCGCCGGGTGCGGTGTCCTCACGGTCGAGGCCGAGCAGCTCGGCGAACCGGTCGACGGCCAGCGAGCAGTTGAGGGTGCAGCCGAGGGGCAGGTACGTGCCGTCGGCGGCGGCGAACCCGGCGAGTCCGGCGGAGGCGGGACGGGTACGGGTGGCGGCGAAGACGGTGCCCGAGGTGCCGAGGCTGACGACCGGATGGTCGAGGAGCCCCGCACCTCCGAGCCCCAGGCCGACGGCCGCGGCCATGTTGTCCCCCGTACCGGCGGCGACGGCGACGCCGGGCGGCAGTCCGAGCGCGCCGGCGGCGTCCGGGGTGAGCGTGCCGACGCGGGTCGCACCGCTCGCGGCGACGACGGGCAGGAGGGCCGGGTCGAGGCCGAGGAGGCGGAGGATCTCCGGGTCGTAGGCGTGGGACGCCGTGTCGTACCAGCAGGTGCCGGAGGCGTCTCCGGGGTCGGTCGCGGCGACGCCGGAGAGGCGCTCGGTCAGGAAGTCGTGGGGCAGCCGGACGGCCGCCGCTGCGGCCGTGACGGACGGTTCGTGGGCGCGCAGCCACTGCCAGGTGGTGGCGGTCATGGAGGCGACCGGTACCGAGCCGGTGCGGGCGAGCCAGGGGTCCGGGCCGCCGAGCGCGGCGGTGAGTTCGGCGGCCTGCGGCGCCGACCGGGTGTCGTTCCAGAGCACGGCGGGGCGGAGCGGGCGGCCTGCCGCGTCGAGGACGACGAGGCCGTGCTGCTGGCCGGCCACGGCGATGCCGGTGACGGCGCGCGGAGGCACGTCCGCGGCGGCGAGGGCGGTCGCGACCGCCTCGCCCAGCGCGGACCACCACTGCTCCGGGTCGCTCTCCCGCGCTCCGTCCTCCCCCGTGACCGCGTGCGCGGCCCGCCTGACGGCGCGTACGGCACCGGTGGCGGCGTCCACGACGACCGCCTTGGTGGACTGGGTCGAGCTGTCCACGCCGATCACCACCGGGGGTGTGGTGCCCGTCGCCGCCATAGGTCTCACCTTTCGTCGAACCGCGTGGCCACTCTGGCGCGGGATCGCCCCGTGGCGTATTAGTTATCTCAGAAAACAAATCGAGGGGCCAGGCCCAGCCACACCCCTCTTCCGCCGTCCACGCAACAGAAGAGGGACAGACGACCATGACGGAACACTCCTCCCCCGCGCCCTTCTCCCCCACCCCCGAGGACCGGTTCACCTTCGGCCTGTGGACCGTCGGCTGGCAGGGGCGCGACCCCTTCGGCGAGGCCACCCGCCCCGCGCTCGACCCCGTCGAGTCGGTCGAGCGGCTCGCCGCACTCGGGGCGTACGGCGTCACCTTCCACGACGACGACCTCATCCCCTTCGGCGCGTCGGAGGCCGAGCGCGAGGCGGTCGTGAAGCGGTTCCGGGACGCCCTCGACCGCACCGGCCTCAAGGTCCCCATGGCGACCACCAACCTCTTCACCCACCCCGTCTTCAAGGACGGCGCCTTCACGGCCAACGACCGTGACGTGCGGCGGTACGCCCTGCGCAAGACCATCCGCAACATCGACCTCGCCGTCGAGCTCGGCGCCACCACCTACGTCGCCTGGGGTGGCCGTGAGGGCGCCGAGTCGGGCGCGGCGAAGGACGTCCGGGTCGCGCTCGACCGGATGAAGGAGGCCTTCGACCTCCTCGGCCAGTACGTCACCGAGCAGGGCTACGACCTCCGGTTCGCGATCGAACCCAAGCCCAACGAGCCGCGCGGCGACATCCTCCTGCCCACCATCGGGCACGCCCTGGCCTTCATCGAGCGCCTGGAACGCCCCGAACTCGTCGGCGTGAACCCGGAGACGGGCCACGAGCAGATGGCCGGGCTCAACTTCCCGCACGGCATCGCCCAGGCCCTGTGGGCCGGCAAGCTCTTCCACATCGACCTCAACGGCCAGTCGGGCATCAAGTACGACCAGGACTTCCGCTTCGGGGCCGGTGATCTGCGTCAGGCGTTCTGGCTGGTGGACCTGTTGGAGGCGGCGGGGTACGAGGGGCCGCGGCACTTCGACTTCAAGCCCGTTCGCACGGACGGCTTCGACGGCGTGTGGGAGTCGGCGAAGAACTGCATGCGCAACTACCTGATCCTGAAGGAGCGCGCCGCCGCCTTCCGCGCGGATCCCGAGGTCCAGGAGGCGCTGACCGCCTCCCGACTGCACGAACTCGCCCTGCCCACGGCGCCCGACGGCCTCTCCGGTCTGCTCGCGGACAGCGGCTCCTTCGAGGACTTCGACGTGACGGCGGCTGCCGAGCGGTCGATGGCCTTCGAACGGCTGGACCAACTCGCCCTGGACCACCTGCTCGGCGTGCGCTGACCACAGCCGGCGACCAGGGACAAACAGACCACCGGCACGCAGACCACCGGTAGGACAGAGGCCCACTCACGGAACGAAGGCCAGCAAGCGCTTTCTAGAAATCGTGCGCGAAGCATTGACGAAGCGTCAACGCCCCCTTAGCTTCAACGGCGTTGCACTTCGTACGTCATATATGAGACGCGATACACGAGATCTGAGAGTGCGTCATGGCCTTCGCCCCCAGCCCCATCCCGTCCCGCACCCAGTACGTCCTGGAGGCGATCAAGCACGACATCCTGACCGGCGGACTGAGTCCCGGCCAGGCCTTGGTGGAGACCGAACTCGCCGCCCGTTTCGGGGTGTCGAAGACGCCGGTGCGCGAAGCCCTCAAGACGCTCGCCGGCAGCGGCCTCGTGGTGATGAGCCAGTACAAGGGCGTGACGGTACGGATGGTGGACGCCGACATGGCACGCTCCGTCTACGACGTACGGCTGCTCCTGGAGCCGGAGGCCGTACGCCGTACCGTCCTCGCCGGCTCGCCGCTCGACGAGGCGCGTGACGCGCTCCGGCGGGCCGCGACCGCCGAGGACCCGGCCGAACGCTCCCTGGCCAACCGGGACTTCCACCGCGCTCTCTACCTGCCCTGCGGAAACCCCCTGCTCGGCCGGATGCTGGACGAGGTCCGCGACCAGGCCGCCCTGGTGTCGACCGTGGCATGGGCCTCGACGCCCTCCTGGGAGCGCGAGGCGGCCGAGCACGAGGAGATCCTGCGACTCGCGACCGCCGGTGACTCCGCCGGCGCCGGCCTCGCCGTCCACGACCACATCGCCTCCTTCGTCGAGCGCGCCTTCCCCGAAGACGGAGTGACCGAGTGACCAGGGATTTCGAGACAGAGAAGGCCGCGCTCGCCGATGTCGTGGCGATCCCCGTGACACCGTTCGCGGAGGACGGCTCGGTGGACACCGACGCCCTGCGCGCGCTGTTGCGTCGGCTGCTCGACGGTGGCGTGCGCACGCTCACGCCGAACGGGAACACCGGCGAGTTCTACGCCCTCGCTCCCGAGGAGCGCCGCCTCGTCACCGAGCTGACCGTCGCGGAGGCCGGTGACCGCGCGGTCGTCCTGGTCGGTGTCGGCCACGACGTGCCGACCGCCGTGGCCGCCGCTCGGCACGCCCGGGAGACCGGAGCACGCATGCTGATGATCCATCAGCCCGTGCATCCGTACGTCTCCGAGGACGGCTGGGTCGACTACCACCGCGCGGTCGCGGAGGCCGTCCCCGAACTCGGCGTCGTACCGTACATCCGTCAACCGCGGCTGAGCGGGACACGGCTCGCCGAGCTCGGTTCCTTGTGCCCGAACGTGATCGGCGTGAAGTACGCCGTACCGGACGCCTCGCGCTTCGCCGGCTTCGCCCGCGACGCCGGTCTGGACCGCTTCGTCTGGGTGGCGGGGCTCGCCGAGCCGTACGCCCCCTCGTACTTCGCGAGCGGCGCCACCGGCTTCACGTCGGGTCTCGTCAACGTCGCCCCCTCGGTGTCGCTGGAGATGCTCGACGCGCTGCGGGGCGGGGACTATCCGACCGCGATGAAGGTGTGGGAGCGGATCCGCCGGTTCGAGGAGCTGCGGGCCGCCAACGGCAACGCCGACAACGTCACGGTCGTCAAGGAGGCGCTGGCCGCGCTCGGCCTGTGCCGGCGTGACATCCGCCCGCCGAGCCGCGAACTGCCCGGGTCGGCCCGCGCCGAGGTCGCCGCCATAGCCGCCGGATGGCAGACGTGAGCGCGCACGACTCCCCGGACGGGAGGAGGCCCGAGGAGCTGCGCAGCCATCGCTGGTACGGGACGGAGGGACTGCGCTCGTTCAGCCACCGCGCCCGTACGCGGCAGCTCGGCTATCTCCCGGAGGAGCACCTGGGCAAGCCGGTGATCGCGGTCCTCAACACCTGGTCCGACATCAACCCGTGCCATGTTCATCTGCGCGACCGCGCCCAGGCCGTGAAGCGCGGAGTGTGGCAGGCGGGCGGCTTCCCGCTGGAATTCCCCGTCTCCACCCTCTCGGAGACCTTCCAGAAGCCGACGCCGATGCTCTACCGCAACCTCCTCGCCCTGGAGACGGAGGAGCTGCTGCGCTCGTACCCCGTGGACGGGGCGGTGCTCATGGGTGGCTGCGACAAGTCGACCCCGGCCCTGCTGATGGGTGCGGCGTCGGTGGACCTGCCGACCGTGTTCGTGCCGGCCGGGCCGATGCTGCCGGGCCACTGGCGCGGCGAGACGCTCGGCTCCGGTACGGACATGTGGAAGTACTGGGACGACCGACGGGCCGGTCTGATCGGCGACGACGAGCTGGCCGAGCTGGAGAACGGGCTCGCCCGCTCCCCCGGGCACTGCATGACGATGGGCACGGCGTCCACCCTCACCGCCGCGGCGGAGACGCTCGGGGTGACGATGCCCGGCGCGTCGTCGATCCCCGCGGTCGACTCGGGCCACGAGCGCATGGCGGCCGCCTCCGGGATCCGGATCGTCGAGCTGGTCCGGCAGGACCTGCGGCTCTCACGGATCCTGACCCGGGAGGCGTATGAGGACGCGGTCGCCGCCGTCCTGGCGCTCGGCGGGTCGACGAACGCCGTCATCCACCTGATCGCCATGGCCGGCCGGTCCGGGGTGAAGCTGACCCTGGACGACTTCGACCGGATCGCGCGGACGGTGCCGGTCCTCGCCAACCTCCGCCCCGGCGGCCGGTATCTGATGGAGGACTTCCACTTCGCCGGGGGCATGCCCGGCTTCCTCTCGCGTATCACGGATCTGCTCCATCTCGACCGGCCGACGGTCGCCCGCACGACGCTGCGGGAGCAGCTCGACGGCGCCCTCGTGCACAACGACGAGGTCATCAGGGAGCGTTCGCGCCCGCTCGCGGACGAGGGCGGGGTGGCGGTGCTGCGCGGCAACCTGTGCCCGGACGGCGCGGTGATCAAGCACATCGCCGCAGAGCCGCGGCTGCTCAAGCACACCGGGCCCGCAGTGGTCTTCGACGACTACCGCACCATGCAGCGGACGATCGACGATCCTGCGCTCGGGATCACCCGGGACCATGTCCTGGTGCTGCGCAACTCCGGACCCAAGGGCGGGCCGGGGATGCCGGAGTACGGCATGCTGCCGATCCCCCGCCATCTGCTGGAGCAGGGCGTACGGGACATGGTCCGGATCTCCGACGCCCGGATGAGCGGGACGAGTTACGGCGCCTGTGTGCTCCACGTGGCACCGGAGTCGTACGTCGGCGGGCCGCTCGCGCTCGTCCGCACCGGCGACCTCATCACCCTGGACGTCGAGGCACGCACGCTCCATGTGGACGTCGACGAAGAGGAATGGGAACGCCGGCGGGCCGAGTGGGCTCCCCCGCCGAAGCGCTACGAGCGCGGCTACGGCGCGCTGTACTCCGAGCAGATCTCCCAGGCCGACACCGGTTGCGACTTCGAGTTCCTGGCCAGACCGGGAACGACCCCGGATCCGTACGCGGGCTGACGCCCCCACCCGGCCCACCCGCCGTTTCATCCGTTCGGCATTTCGAACATCGTCCGCGTAGCGCTTCGCGCCCGAGAACGGAGCCGCCGTCATGGCCACAGCCGTGACCCCGCCGCCCAAGGCGGCCACTTCACCCGAGACACCCCCGGCACCCGCGCGTCGCCGCCGCACGGGAGCGGCACCACGCCGTCTGCCGTATCTGCTCATCGCCCCTGCCGCGCTGCTGATGCTGGGCTTCATCGCCTACCCCGTGCTCAGCGTCTTCTACTACAGCCTGCAGCACTACAACCCGACGAAGCCCTGGCGGAACGGCTTCGCCGGATTCGACAACTTCACCCGGATCTTCACCGATGATCCGCACTTCTGGGGAACGCTGACCTTCAGCCTGAAGTGGGTCGCCGTCGAGGTCACCCTGCAGCTGCTCTTCGGACTCGCGCTGGCCCTGATCGTCAACCAGACCTTCGTCGGGCGGGCGCTCGGCCGGGCCCTGGTCTTCTCCCCGTGGGCCGTGTCCGGGGTCCTCACCTCGGCGATCTGGGTGCTGCTCTACAACTCGCAGACGGGCATCACCCGTTACCTCGCCGACCTGGGCATCGGCGAGTACGGGACGTCCTGGCTGTCCGACACGTCCACGGTCTTCTCCGCGGTGGTCGTCGCCGATCTGTGGCGCGGGGTGCCGTTCTTCGCGATCCTCATCCTCGCCGACCTCCAGTCCATTCCGAAGGATCTGTACGAGGCGGCGGAGGTCGACGGAGCGGGCCGGATACGGCAGTTCGTCCACATCACACTGCCGCACCTGAAGGACGCGATCATCCTCTCCACCCTGCTGCGCGCGGTGTGGGAATTCAACAACGTGGACCTGCTCTACACCCTGACGGGCGGCGGCCCCGCCGGCGAGACGACCACGCTCCCCCTCTACATCGCCAACACCAGTGTCGACGCCCACAACTTCGGTTACGCCTCCGCCCTGACGACGGTGGCGTTCGTGATCCTTCTCTTCTGCTCGATGGTCTACCTGCGCCTGAGCAAGTTCGGAGGCGAGAGCAAGTGACCACCTTGAGCCCCACACGTCGGCGCGCCTGGGACGAGGTTCCCCGCTGGCAGATCTACCTGCCGCTCGGCATCTACCTGCTCTTCACCCTGATCCCCTTCTACTGGATCCTGCTCTTCGCGGTCCGCCCGACGGGTTCCACCTCGCTCCTGCCGTGGCCGATGACGACGGCGCACTTCGAGAAGGTGTGGACCGAGCGGGCCTTCGGCACCTTCTTCCAGAACAGCCTTCTCATCGGCCTGGCGACGCTGGTGACGACCACCGTGGTCGCCCTCGCCGGCGGCTACGCCCTGGCGCGGTTCGACTTCCGGATCAAGAAGGGCTTCATGCTGGCCCTGCTCTGCTCCCAGTTCGTCCCGGGCGCGCTTCTCCTCGTTCCGCTGTTCCAGATCTTCGCCAACCTCAGCATGATCAACTCGCTGGGCAGCGTCATCATCGCGGAGACGGTCTTCCAACTGCCGCTGTCGATGATCCTGATCAGCGGCTTCATCAGGAACGTGCCGTACTCCTTGGAGGAGGCGGCCTGGGTCGACGGCTGCAGCCGGTTCAGCGCCTTCCGCATCGTGGTGCTGCCGCTGCTGCGCCCGGGTCTTGTGGCCGTCGGCTCGTTCGCCTTCGTCCACTCCTGGAACCACTTCCTGTTCGCGCTCATGTTCCTCAGCAGCCAGGAGAAGCAGACCATCCCGGTCGGCCTCAACACGCTGATGGGCGCGGACAGCGTCGACCTCGGCGCGCTGGCCGCCGGTGGTGTGATCGCCGCCCTGCCCGTGGTGATCGTGTTCGCCTTCATCCAGAAGTGGCTGGTCACCGGCTTCAGCGCCGGGGCGGTGAAGGGATGACCCCCATGACCACGGCCCGCGAACCGTTTCCCGTCGTCCTGGCCGGCGCCCGCGGCCACGGGCGGTCCCATCTGGTCAACATCCGCCGGCTCGAACGCCTCGGCCTGGTACGGCTCGCCGGTGTCTGCGAGTTGCGGCCCCTGGACGCCGCGGAACTGGACGGCTTCGGTACGCCCGAGCAGTCCGCCGACCTCGACGCGCTGCTCGCCTCGACGGGCGCCCGGATCGCTGTCGTCTGCACCCCGATCCAGACCCACACCGACCTGGCTTTGATCGCCGCCCGCCGCCGGGCCCATCTTCTTCTGGAGAAGCCTCCGGCTCCCTCGTACGCCGAGTTCCGGCGGATGGCGGACGGGGTGGCCGCGGCCGAAGTGGCCTGTCAGATCGGTTTCCAGTCGCTCGGCTCCCATGCCGTTCCCGCGATCCGGCGGCTGATCAGGGAGGGCGCCATCGGCGAACTCCTCGGCGTCGGTGGAGCGGGGGCCTGGGTGCGCGACGAGGGGTACTTCCGGCGTGTTCCGTGGGCCGGCCGGCGGCGGATCGGCGGCGTCGACGTCGTCGACGGCGCCCTGACCAATCCGCTCGCGCACGCCGTGGCGACCGCGCTCGCCCTGGACGGCAGCACGCGGGCCGAGGACGTCGAGCTCATCGAGACGGAGCTGCTGCGGGCCCACTCCATCCAGTCCGACGACACGTCGTGCGTACGGATCCTGACCACCCACGGCACCCAGGTCACCGTCGCGGCGACGCTCTGCGCCGAGACGGCCTCGGATCCGTACGTGGTCGTCCACGGCACCCGGGGTCGGATCACCTTCTGGTACAAGCAGGACAGGGTGCTGCTTCAGCGGGCCGGGCACGGCCCGGAGGAGTCGGTCCACGGGCGGACCGACCTTCTGGAGAACCTGGTCGCCCATCTCACCGACGGCGCCGACCTGCTCGTACCGCCCGAGACGACCGGCGCGTTCATGCGGGTCGTCGAGGCGGTCCGGCTCGCTCCCGACCCGATGGAACTCCCCACGGACGCCTGGCACTCCGAGCCGGGCGAGAGCGCGCCGCGCCGGGTGGTGCACGGCATCGGCGGCCTGGTCGCCGCAAGCGCCGACACCCTCAGCCTCTACTCCGAGCTCGACGCCCCCTGGGCGCCACCGACGGCGAAGACGGTGTCCCGATGAACGCCCCGACGGTGCTGCGCTGCGCCGGGCGCACGGTCGCCCGCTACGTCCTGCGGCCCGAGCTCGCCCCCGGTCACTCACCGCGCCCCCATCTGCATCCCGTCTCCACCCTCGGCGGCGTCACCGTCACCGAGCAGTTGCCCGGGGACCATCCGCACCACCTGGGCGCCGGGGTCGCCGTCCCCGACGTCGCGGGGTTCAACTTCTGGGGCGGGCGCACCTTCGTCCGCGGCCAGGGCCCGACCGCCCTCGACAACCACGGCGTGCAGCGGCACGACGGTTTCGAGCTCCACGAACCGGACCGCTTCGTGGAGGAGTTGAGCTGGATCGCCGAGGAGCGCGTCCTGGTCCGTGAGCACCGTACGGTCGCGGCCACCCCGCTCGACGACACCGCCTGGGCGCTGGACCTCACCTTTTCGCTGGCCAACGCGGCGGGCGAGGAGCTGTCCTTCGGCAGCCCGGCCACGAACGGCCGTCCCGGGGCCGCCTACGGCGGATTCTTCTGGCGGGCACCGCTGGAGGACGCCGTGCCGGAGGTCTTCGGCGCGGACGCCGAGGGCGAACGGGCCGTGCACGGCGCCCGCGCCGACTGGGTCGCACTCGCCGGCCGGAACTGGACCCTGGTCTTCGCCGGAGCCACCGAGGAGACCCGGCGCGACCCGTGGTTCGTGCGCGCCGCCGAGTACCCGGGGGTCGGATCCTCGCTCGCCTCCGACGAACGGCTGGTGCTCGCGGCGGGCGGAACGCTGGTACGCCGCGTGGTCACCGTCGTCGCCGACGGGCGGCTCGACCGGGACACGGCGACCGCGCTCGTCCGCAAGGCGGTGACCGGATGAGCGGGGACGTACGGGCGGAGGGCCAGGCCGTACCGACCGGGGAGCGGGCCGTATCAACCGGGGAGCGGGCCGTACGGACCGGCGACCTGCCCCTTCCGAGCGGGGACCAGGCCGTACCGACCGGCGATCAGGCCCTACCGACCGGGGACCTCGGCAACGGGACGTACCGCAACCCCGTTCTCGCCGCGGACTGGTCCGACCCGGACGTCGTGCGGGTCGGCGAAAACTTCTACCTGACCGCGTCCAGCTTCGGCCGGGCACCCGGCCTGCCGCTCCTGCACTCCCGCGACCTGGTCAACTGGACACTGGTCGGCCACGCCCTCGAGCGTCTCCTCCCGGAGACCTCCTTCGCCACCCCGCAGCACGACCGCGGGGTCTGGGCTCCCTCGCTGCGTCACCACGACGGTCGGTTCTGGATCTTCTGGGGCGACCCGGACCACGGCGTCTGGCAGACCAACGCCCCCTCCGTACGCGGAGAGTGGAGCACTCCGCATCTGGTGAAGGCGGGCAGGGGCCTGATCGACGCCTGCCCGCTGTGGGACGAGACGACGGGCGAGGCCTACCTCGTCCACGGCTGGGCCAAGTCCCGCTCTGGCGTCAACAACCGTCTCACCGGGCACCGGATGAGCGCCGACGGCACCGAACTCCTCGACGAGGGCAGGACGATCGTCGACGGCGATCTCCTCCCGGGCTGGTTCACCCTGGAAGGCCCCAAGCTCTACCGGCACGACGGCTGGTTCTGGATCTTCGCCCCCGCCGGCGGCGTCGCCACCGGCTGGCAGGGCGCCTTCCGCTCCCGATCCTTCTTCGGCCCGTACGAGGAGCGGGTGGTCCTGGAGCAGGGCGGTACGGACGTCAACGGGCCGCACCAGGGCGGCTGGGTCCGCACCGGGCGCGGCGAGGACTGGTTCCTGCACTTCCAGGAACGCGGGGCCTACGGCCGGGTCGTCCATCTCCAGCCGATGCGCTGGGACGGCGACGGCTGGCCGGTCCTCGGCGACGAGGGTGCTCCCGTTCTCGTCCACCCCAAGCCCGCGCTGCCGCCGCAGCCCCCGTCCGCTCCCGCCACCGACGACGACTTTCCCGGCGGCCGGTTCGGGAGGCAGTGGCAGTGGACGGCCAATCCACGCGCCGGCTGGACGACCCAGCACTCCGCCGACGGTCTGCGGCTCGGCTGCGGCCGTACGGAGGAGACCCACGACATCCGTCGGCTGCCGCACGTCCTCACCCAGCGTCTGCCCGCCCACCCGTGCGTCGTCGAGGTCGACCTGCGCCTGGACAGTCAGGAGCCCGGTGCCCGCGCCGGGGTCGCGATGCTCGGCGACGCGTACAGCTGGATCGGGCTGGAGCGGCAGACGGACGGCGCCAGCCGTCTGGTGCACCGTTTCGCGCCGGTCTCGGCCGACCGGGAGAGGGACGCGGCCTTCTCCCGGCCCGCGCCCGAGGACCGGGCCCGGCTACGGATCGAGGTCGGCGCGGGGGCGCGCTGCCGGTTCTCGTACGACACCGGCGCGGGCCACGTCCGCTCCGGTCAGGTCTTCGCCGCCACCCCCTGGCGCTGGGTCGGCGCGCTGATCGGCCTGTTCGCCGCCGCTCCGCCGGGCCCAGGCCCGGCCGGCACGGCCGACTTCACCACCTTCCGCATCACCCTCCCGAGTGACCCGCACTTCCCGAGAGAAGAGAGCCGACGATGACCATCTTCCGCAGCGGACGGCGCAGAGCCGCCAGTGCCCTCGCCCTGACCACCGTCCTCGCGCTGACCGTCACCGCCTGCGGCGACGACGGCAGCGGCGCCGCAGGTGACAAGGGCGCCGAAGGGTCGGGCAAGGGAGAGATCACCTTCTGGGACAACAACGGCGGTGTCCGCACCGACGTCTGGAAGGAGATCATCAAGGACTTCGAGACGGCGAACCCCGACATCAAGGTGACGTATGTCGGGATCGCCTCGACCGAGGTGCAGTCCAAGTACGACACCGCCATCCAGGGTGGCGGCCTGCCGGACGTCGGCGGCGTCGGTGCCGCGATGCTCGCCGGGATCGCCGCGCAGAACGCCCTGGAGCCGCTCGACGCCCGGATCGGGTCGAGCGCGCTGAAGGACAAGCTCAACGCGGGCATGGTCGAGAGCGTGAAGTCGGCCGGCGGGCAGGGGAAGCTGTTCACCGTTCCCACCTCCGCGAGCAACGGCGTCCTCTACTACCGCACCGACCTGTTCAAGACGGCCGGCCTGGAGGAGCCCACCACCTGGTCGAAGTTCTACGCGGCGGCCGACAAGCTGACGGCCAAGGACAAGAACCGGTTCGGCTACACCATCCGCGGCGGCGCCGGCTCCATCGCGCAGGCCCTGGACGCCATGTACGGCCAGAGTGGCATCACCAGCTTCTGGAACGGCGACACGACCACGGTCAACGACCCGAAGAACGTGGCGGCCCTGGAGAAGTACGTCGGCCTCTTCAAGAAGAACACGCCCGCGGCCGACGTCAACAACGACTTCACCAAGATGGTCGCCCAGTGGGACAGCGGCGAGATCGGCATGCTCAACCACAACCTGGGCTCCTACAAGGACCACGTGAAGGCGCTGGGAACCGAGAAGTTCCGCGGCATCCCCAACCCGACGACCGACGACGGCACCCGGGTGCAGGTCTCCAACCCGGTCGACGGGCTCGGGCTGTTCTCCTCCAGCAAGAACAAGGCGGCGGCCTGGAAGTTCATCGAGTTCGCCGCCTCGCACCAGTCCAACAGCAAGTGGAACGAGTCGGCCGGTGCCATCCCGGCCAACACGGACGCAGCGAAGGACGCCTGGATCCAGAAGGCCGAGCCGACGAAGCTCGCCGCCGAGGTGCTGTTCAGCGGCAAGGCTCAGATCGTGCAGCTGCCCTACTACCTGCCCGACTGGAACACCATCTCCAAGGCCGACAACGAGCCAGCCTTCCAGAAGGTGCTGCTGGGCACGTCCACCGCCAAGGAGTTCCTGGACAGCCTGGCCGAGCAGCTCAACACCGCGCAGGCCGAGTGGAAGTCGCAGAACAAGTGAGGCCCGCCCCCACCCGCCGTCGGGTGGTCGCCGCCGGGGCGGGTCTCGCACTCACCCTGGCCGCGGCCCCCGCGACGGCGGCCTCCCACCGAGGACACCACCGCATGCGCACCCTCCACATCGCCGGCGACTCCACCGCCGCCCAGAAGTACGCCGACGCGGCGCCCGAGACCGGATGGGGAATGGCGCTGCCCTTCTTCCTCCACAAGGACATGGCGGTCGTCAACCACGCGGTCAACGGCCGCAGCACGAAGAGCTTCCTCGCCGAGGGCAGGCTGGACGCGATCCTGAAGGCGATCCGGCCCGGCGACCTCCTGCTGATCCAGTTCGGCCACAACGACCAGAAGGTCGCCGACCCCACCCGCTACACCGAGCCCTGGTCCACCTACCAGGACAACCTTCGCCGGTACGTCGCCGGTGCACGGGAGCGCGGGGCCCTGCCCGTCCTCGCCACCTCGGTCGAGCGGAGGAGGTTCGACGCCCGCGGCACGGCTCTGCGGACCCTCGGGGAGTACCCGGCCGCCATGCGGGCCGTGGCCCAGGAGGAGGGCGTCGACCTGCTCGACGTCGAGGAGCTGTCCCTGGCGCTGTGGCAGCAGTTCGGCCCGGAGAAGACCAAGACGTACTTCAACTGGACGCCGACCGAACAGGACAACACCCACTTCAACCCGCCCGGCGCCATCGCCGTGGCGCGGCTGGTCGCGGCCGAGCTGCTGCGCACGCGGGTGCTCGCTCGGAGCGACACCCGCCGTCTCGACGAGGCGATCCCCGCCGAGTGGATCACCTGGCCCGATGCCGAACCCGAGGAGAACCGACCATGACTGGACGCGGAAATCTGTGCCTGATGGGAGCGACCGCTCTCGTCCTGAGCCTCACGGGCGGACTGATGGGTCCGGCGACCGCCCAGGCCGCGTCCGATCCCGCCCGCCGCACGCTGCCCGCCGGGGACGGCTGGGGCTCGGTGGGCACGGGGACGAGCGGCGGCGCGGCGGCGGCCGCCTCCCGGGTCTTCACCGTCTCCACCTGGGAGGAGTTCCGGGCGGCCCTCGCCGTTCCGGGCACCGAGCCGAGGATCGTCAAGGTGAAGGGGACGCTGAACGCGACCGCCGCCGGCTGCTCGGCGTTCGAGGCTCCCGGCTACGACTTCGACCGCTATCTCGCCGACTACGACCCGGCCGTGTGGGGCTACGAGAACGTCGTGAGCGGCCCGCAGGAGGACCTGCGGGCGGCCTCCGCACAGGCACAGGGCAAGGCGATCAAGGCGTACGTCCCCGCCAACACCACCATCGTGGGCGTGGGCAAGGACGCCGGAATCATCGGCGGCAGCGTGCAGATCCAGGGCGTCGACAACGTCGTGATCCGCAATCTGACCGTCGAGAGCCCGCTCGACTGCTTCCCCCAGTGGGACCCCACCGACGGAGCCACCGGGGCATGGAACTCCGAGTACGACAGCATGGTGGTGTACGGCTCCACGCATGTCTGGATCGACCACAACACGTTCACCGACGGTGCCCACCCGGACAGTTCGCTGCCCAGGTACTACGGCGAGGTGTACCAGCAGCACGACGGCGAGCTGGACATCGTGCGCGGCGCCGACCTGGTGACCGCGTCCTGGAACGTCTTCGCCGACCATGACAAGACGCTGATGATCGGCAACAGCGACAGCGCGGGCGCCACCGACCGCGGCAAGCTGCGGGTCACGCTGCACCACAACCTCTTCACGAACGTGATCGAGCGGGCGCCACGGGTCCGGTTCGGCCAGGTCGACGCGTACAACAACCACTTCGTGGTGCCCGCGTCCGGGTACGCGTACAGCCTCGGCGTCGGGCAGGAGTCCCAACTCGTCGCCGAGAAGAACGCGTTCACCGTGCCGGCGGGCGTCGGTGCGGGCAAGATCCTCAAGAAGTGGAAGGACGCCCCGGTCACGACCGCGGGCAATCTCGTCAACGGCAGGCCCGTCGACCTCCTCGCGGTCCACAACGCGGAGTTCCCTGGCGAGATCCTGCGTGACGGTGCCGGCTGGACGCCCACGCTGCGTCCCCGGGTCGACGACCCGCGCGCCCTGCCGGGCCTCGTCGGCCACCGCGCGGGCGCGGGCCGGCTCCGCTGACCGGAGGCGGGGGCCGCGGGGCCACCCGTCCGGCCTCGCCGCCCCCGCCTCCTTCCTCTCACCTTTCGTACGTTCCGCCGCACACAGAAGGAGTCTTGTCATGCCCGCATCCAGTCGTCGTGCCCTGCTCACCGCGAGCGCCGGAGCGCTGCTCTCCCTCGGTCTGCACGCGACACCCGCCGCGGCCGGCCCCGCCCGCGCGTTCGGCCGGTACGGATCGCCCGCCGCCCGCCTCACCTCGCGCACCCTGTACGTCCACCCGGGCGGTCTGGGCGACCACCGCACGGTCCAGGCGGCCGTGAACGCCGCCGGAGGGCCCGGCTGGACGCTGGTCATCGCCCCGGGCACCTACCGGGAGACCGTCGCCGTCAGCCTCGCCCGGACCGACATGACCTGGATCGGAGCGAGCGAGAACCCCCGCGACGTCGTCGTCGTGTACGACAACGCGGCCGGTACGGCCCGCCCCGACGGCACCACCTACGGCACGAGCGGCTCGGCCACGACGACCGTCCAGGCGGACGGGTTCTCCGCCCGGTGGATCACCTTCGCCAACGACTTCCTGCGCACCGACCTCCCCGGGAACCCCGGCACCCAGGCGGTCGCGATCAAGGTGCAGGGCGACCGGTCCGCGTTCCTCCACTGCCGGTTCCTCGGTCACCAGGACACGCTGTACGCCGACTCCATGACCCTGGCCTCCGTCGCCCGCCAGTACTTCGCGCACTGCTACGTCGAGGGGGACGTCGACTTCGTCTTCGGCCGGGCGCGTGCCGTCTTCGAGCACTGTCACTTCCGTACGCTGTTCCGCCCGGATCTCGCCTCGGCGCCGCACGGCTTCGTCTTCGCCCCGTCGACCGCACGCACCCACGCGTACGGGTTCCTGGCGACGCGCTGCCGGGTGACGAGCGAGGCGCCCGACGGCTACTACAAGCTGGCCAGGCCCTGGGTGCCCAGTTCGGACACCACGGCCCGGCCGTCCCTGGTCGTCCGCGACAGCGTGCTGGGTCCGGGGATCGACGCCGTGGCGCCCTACGCGAACATGCGGGACGCCCACCCCTGGCAGGCCCAGCGCTTCGCCGAGTACCGCAACACCGGCCCCGGTGCCACGATCCACGTCCCCGCGAACCGCCCTCAACTCACGCCTTCCGCAGCCGAGTCGGCGACGAGGCGCACGTACCTCGGGGACTGGACGCCCGCCTCCGCACCCGCCTGACACCCCCACGAGAGGACCCGCAGTCATGTCTCGACACGGAACCCCGCGCACCAGGACCCTCGCGCTGTCCCTGTCCTTACTCACCACCGGCGCCGGACTCGGCGGCCTGGCCACCCCGGCCCATGCGGCCACCGTCGTCGTCTCCACGTCGACCGCGCTCGCCGACGCCGTCAAGAACGCCACACCGGGCACCGTCATCCAGATCCGCGGCGGCACCTACTATCCGACCTCCACGCTCCAGTCCACCGCCAACGGCTCGGCGAGCAGCCGCATCCAGCTCCGGCCGTACGGCTCCGAGACCGTACGGATCGACGGCTCGAAACTGCCCGCCGGCTCCTGGATCTTCAAACTCACCGCCGACCACTGGACGGTCTCGAACCTCACCTTCCAGAACTCCCCGGACAGCGCAGTCGTCTGCACCTCCTGCACCGGCACGGAGTGGAACTCGATCAGGACGATCAACGGCGGCGACTCCGGCTTCACGCTCACCGGCGACGCCACCCACCACAACACCGTCCGGAACCTGGACTCCTACGGGCACTACGACGCCGCCAACCACGGCGAGAACGCCGACGGTCTCGCCGTGAAGTTCGGCTCGGGGACCGGCAATCTGATCACCGGCGCCCGGCTCTTCAACAACTCGGACGACGGCATCGACCTGTGGTCCTGGTCGAGCCCGTTGACCGTCGAGCACACCTGGGCGTACGGAAACGGCCGGAACCGCTGGTCGGACACCGCATTCGCGGGCGACGGCAACGGATACAAACTGGGCGGCGACGGCGAGGTCGTGGCCCACGTCGTCAACAACTCGGCGGCCTGGGACAACGCGGGCAACGGATTCACCGAGAACAGCAACAAGGGCGCCATCGCCGTCAACCGCACCACGTCGTACGCGAACGGCAAGTGGGGTTACTACTTCGCCACCGGCGCGGCGCGGCTCGGCAGGAACCTCGCGGTGGGCAACGGCTCGGGCCTGGCGAGCCGGGGCTCCTCGGTGGTCTCGGCGGGCAACAACTGGGACTCCGGGATCGCCACGCCCCCCTTCCGGAGCACCGACGCCACCAGCGCGTACGGCGCGCGCAAGGCGGACGGCTCGCTGCCCGCGACGACGTTCCTGACGACCGGGTCGACCACGATCGGCTCGACGATGAACTGAACGGCCCGACGCCCTGGGGAGGGGACCTGCCCCTCCCCAGGGCGTGGCGTACGTGGAGCTGCCTCCCGCGGGGCGCTGCTATTCGAGCAGCTCCGCGTACGCGCCCATGGCCAGGGCGATGTCCGCCTGGGCCCAGAACCGGTGGTAGGTGAAGACGGGCGCGGCGCCGCCCGCCAGATAGGCCTCGATCTTCGGCCAGGCCGGGTCGTCCCGGTAGAAGGAGCGGATCGAGGAGAAGGTGGAGTTCGCGTTCACCATGTCGCCGCCCGGCATGGTGCCGGTCCAGCCGCTCGGGACGTACACGGGGTCGTCGAACCGGTTGTAGTCGGCGCGGGTCTCCGGGACGGCGACGCCCAGCGGGTCCTGGTGGTGGGTCCACATGCCGTCGAGGAGGGCCTTCGCGACCCGCTTCGCCTCTGCGTGGCCGGACTTGGCGGCGTAGTAGGTGAGCGTCTTGGCGTATGCGGCGGCCACGCCGACGTCGTCGGTGTAGTCGGCGACGGTGACGTGGAGTCCGGCGTTGGCACCGGGGTTCGCGGCGTTCCAGGTGTCGGGCGCGCCGGACCACTGGAGGGTGGAGGGGATGCGGTAGGTGCCGTCGGGGTTGATCGTGGTCTTCGACAGCGCCCAGGCGACCCACTTGTCGAGCACGGTCTTGGCGGCCGCGTCGCCGGTCTGCCGGTAGTACTCGGCGACCCGCTCCATGGACCAGGCCTGGAAGCCGAACCACTGATTGGACGCGGGGTCGTGGTAGACGGGCTTCTCGTCGTAGAAGAGGCCGTGGAAGGTGGGCGTACCGGCCGGGGGCTGGGCGTAGCGCCCCTGCCAGCTGTTGGTGGCGCCGCCGGCGATGGCTCCCTCGTCGGACTGGAGCCAGCGGTAGAACTCCAACTGCCGGTCGAGGCTGGTCGCCCAGTCTGCCGCTCCGGTGGCCGACTTGGGTTTCAGCGGGGCGTACTCGCTGAGCGCGTACGCGGCGAGCGGGTTCTGATAGCCGCCGTGGGCGTGGCTGGAGCCGATCCGCCAGGACCAGCCCGCGCTGGTGTCGGTGGCGCCGCCCCAGGCGTAGTACCAGGACATCAGGTAGTGGGCGCTGTTCTTGCCGGTGCCGGCCGGGCAGGCGGTCGGTCCGACGCAGTTGCCGGACTTCTTGAAGTACTTGTCGAACATGGCGTAGCGCAGGTAGTCGCCCATCTTGGCCGCCTTGGCGACGGTCGCGGTGACCTGGGCGCCCTTGCCCTGCTCCTTGGCCCAGATGTCGGCCCAGTAGGCGGCCTGGACGGCACGGGCGTCGGCGTCGGGGGCGTTGGTGAACTTCCACTGCTTGGCGTAGGAGGCGTCCCCGGTGAAGAGATCGAGGTAGCCGTTCTTCCCACCGAAGGTGAAGTTGTCGCAGGTGGGGTGGGGGACGGTCTCCCAGACGGACTCCTGCGGGCCACGCTGGAAGGTGTTGATGTACGACGGGCCGGTCGCGGTCGGTCCGGCGGAGCACTTACCGGGCTCGTTGCCGTAGCCGTAGACGTTGTCGACGTCCTGCAACCAGTGCATGCCGTAGATGTCGTCGGTGCCGTACGCGGTCTTCAGCTCGGCGGCGATGGGGTCGGCGCCGGCCGTGACACCGGAGTCGAGCCGGGCCGGGTACTGCGACGGCAGATCGTGCTCGGGTGCGTACGTGGCGGGCTTGGAGGCGTTGTAGCTGCCGGTCGTGGGCTGGTCGGCGTGGGTCGGGATCATGAACTTCTCCATGGTGTCCCACGCGCCGTTGAACTTGGTCCAGTCGCCGGTGATCTTGCCGTACATCGCCTGGAGCCAGATCAGATAGCTGTACGCCTCCGAGGTCGTCTCGTGCCCCTGGTCGGGGGCCTCGACGATCAGGGTCTCGACGGAGTGGTACGGGATTCCCTCGGGCGAGAAGTAGCCGTTGGCGGGGTTCGTGATCTTCCCGTGGAGGTCCAGGAAGCGGGCGTCGTAGGTGGAGTCGGCGGCCAGTTGGGTGGCGGTGACCTCGGCCTTGGTGTGGCCGGGGGCGGTCGCGGTGAGCACGGCCGAACCGGTTCCGGTGGGCGCGGCGGCAACGGTCACCTTCTGGGCGGTGTTCCAGTTCGCCGGCGTGAAGGTGAGCGTCCCGCCCGCGGAGACCGTGAGGTTGCTGTTGCCCGAGGTGCGCGCGGTGGTCACTGTGACGTTCGCGGACGGCCGGGTGGACAGGGTGAGGTCGAAGGTTCCGGTGCCGCCCTGGCGTACGGCGAGCTGGGCCGGGCTCGCGACGAGAGCGGGACCCGCGGCGACGGTGATCCCGACGGGGGCCGACTCCGCGGAGGCGCCGAGGCTGTCGTACGCCTTGGCGTAGAGGGAGTGGGGGCCGGCGGCCAGGCCGGTGGCCCCGAGGGAGAACGGGGCCGTGGTGTCGGTGCCGAGCAGGGTGGTGTCGCTGTAGAACTCGACCTTGCTGACGGTCGCCTGGTCGGCGGCGGCCGCGGTGGCGGCCAGCGGGACCGGGTCCCCCTGGGTGAAGACGGCTCCGGCGGCGGGGCTGGTGAGCACGGCGACGGGTGGCTGGTGGGCACCGGTGCACGGGGTGCCGTTGACGGCGAAGGCGGTCGGGGCGGCGTTGGTCCCGCTGTACGTGAACTGGGCGCCGGTCGTGACGGCCGCTCCGGCCGCGACGGTCCTGTTCCAGTCGGCATGGGCGACCGTGACGGTCTTCCCGGACTGGGACCAGGTGCCGTTCCAGCCGTTGGTGAGCTTCTGGTCGCCGACGTAGGCGTAGGTCAGGTTCCAGCCGTCGAGCGGGGTGGCGGCGCGGTTCGTGAGGGTCAGCTCGGCGGTGAAGCCGGAACCCCAGTCGTTGGTCTTGTAGTCGACGCTGCACTGCACCGCCGCGGCGTGGGCCGTCGTGCCGGCTGCGGTGAAACCGAGGGGAAGCGACAGGGCCGCGGCCAGTGCCGTCAGCAGTCTGCGCGATCTTCCTGGTGGCATGAGGGTGGTTCTCCTCGCGGCTCGGGAGGTGGGTTGTGCGAAGGCATGGGCACAAGCACTGAACCAGTGGGAGCGCTCCCACAATGCAGAAGGGACGGACGGGCGTCAAGACGCTCGAAGAATCGAAGGCTGCCGACGAACAACTTCGTCAACTCCTCTTTTCCTTGTGGTCGGTTGGCGCTACGGTCTGGCCCCACCAGTGGGAGCGATTCCGTCAGTCGGCGCGTCGTGAAGACGCGTCCTCGCTGCAAGGAGTCGCTCATGCGACATCCCCCACGTCTGTCGGCGCTGCTCGCGGGAGCGGCGCTCACGGTGGCGAGCACCGCTCTCGCCGTCGTCGGTACGGCCTCGGGAGCCGCGGCCGCCCCGCTGTGCACGGTCACCTACACCGTCGTCGGCCAGTGGACCGACGGCTTCCAGGGCGCCGTCACGGTGACCAACAACAGTGCGACGCTCAACGCGTGGAGCCTCGGTTTCGGCTTCCCGGGCGGCCAGCGGCTCCAGCAGGGCTGGGGCGGGAAGTGGTCCCAGTCCGGCACGGCCGTCACGGTCGTCAACGAGAGCTGGAACGGTTCGCTCGGGACGGGCGCGAGCGTGACCGCCGGCTTCCTCGCATCCTGGTCGGGGACGAACGGAGCACCCACGGCCTTCACCCTCAACGGCCAGGTCTGCAACGTCGATCCCGGCCCCGGTCCCACCAGCCCGACGCCTACTCCGACGCCCACCCCGACTCCCACGCCCACCGATCCGACCGACCCTCCCGGTCCCCCCGGCGCGCCCGAGCTGAGCGTGACCGGCAACCGACTCACCGACCAGAACGGCGCCACCCGTCGCCTGCTCGGCGTCAACCGCTCCGGGGCCGAGTTCATGTGCGTCCAGGGCCACGGCATCTTCGACGGCCCGGTCGACGACGCCTCGATCCGCGCCATCGCGGATTGGAAGGCCAACACCGTCCGCATCCCGCTCAACGAGGAGTGCTGGCTGGGCCTGGACAACGTCAAGCCCGAATACCGGGGAGCGAACTACGTCGCCGCGATCAAGGACCTGGTGAACCGCGTCCTCGCCCACGGCATGACGCCGATCGTCGAACTGCACTGGACCCACGGGCAGTACACCGGCAACTCGGCGGGCTGCTCCGACATCCACGCCTCCTGTCAGAAGCCGATGCCGAACGCGCGCTACACCCCGGCGTTCTGGACCTCGGTCGCCGACACCTTCAAGAACGACCGCCGCGTCGTCCTCGACCTGTTCAACGAGCCGTACCCGGACCGGGCGGCCTCCACCGCTGCCCAGGCCTGGACATGCTGGCGCGACGGCGGAACCTGCCCCGGTATCGGCTACGAGGTCGCCGGCATGCAGGACCTGGTGGACGCGGTCCGCGCGACGGGCGCCCGCAACCTCGTGCTCGTACCCGGCCTCGCGTACTCCAACGACCTGAGCCAGTGGCTCGCGTACCGTCCCTCCGACCCGGCCGGAAATCTGGCGGCCGCCTGGCACGTCTACAACTTCAACGCCTGCTCCAACGAGGCCTGCTGGGACAGCACCCTCGCCCCGGTCGCCGCACAGGTGCCCCTCGTGGCCGGCGAGATCGGTGAGAACACCTGCGGCCACGCGTTCATCGACCGCGTCATGAAGTGGTTCGACGACCGCTCGCTCTCGTATCTCGGCTGGACCTGGAACACCTGGAACTGCTCCTCGGGACCGGCCCTGATCACCTCGTACGACGGCACACCCACCGCATTCGGCATCGGGCTGCGCGACCATCTGCGCGCCCTGAACGGAAAGGCACACACACCATGAGCCGCACAACGAGCCGCACCGCCCTGCTGGCGGCGCTCGGCCTGATCACGGCCACCGGAGCCACGGCCACCGTCATGACGAGCACCGCCGGGGCGGCCGCAGCCGGCTGCCGTGTCGACTACCAGGTCACGAACCAGTGGAACAACGGCTTCGGGGCCAACGTCGTCGTCACCAACACCGGTGACCCGCTGAACTCCTGGACCCTGGGGTGGTCCTACGCGGACGGTCAGCAGGTCACGCAGGGCTGGAACGCGACGATCACCCAGTCCGACGCCGCCGTGACCGCCAAGAGCCTCTCGTACAACGGAGGCCTGGCCACGGGTGGTTCGACCTCCTTCGGCTTCAACGGTTCCCACACGGGGACGAACGCCGTCCCGACGACGTTCACCCTCAACGGAGTCGTCTGCAACGGCGCCACCCAGCCGCCGACGACCCCTCCGACGACGCCACCGACCACTCCGCCACCGGCCGGTTCCAGGGCCGACAACCCCTACGCCGGCGCCAAGGTGTACGTGAACCCCGAGTGGTCCGCCAAGGCGGCCGCCGAGCCGGGCGGCACCAAGGTCGCGAACCAGCCGACCGGTGTCTGGCTGGACCGTACGGCCGCCATCGCGGGGGCGAACGGTGGCATGGGGCTGCGCGCCCACCTCGACGAGGCCCTGCGGCAGAAGGGCAGCGGAGAGCTCGTCGTCCAGCTGGTGATCTACAACCTGCCGGGCCGGGACTGCGCCGCACTCGCCTCCAACGGCGAGCTGGGCCCGACCGAGATCGACCGGTACAAGACCGAGTACATCGATCCCATCGCCGCCATCCTCGCCGACCCTAAGTACGCGGGCCTGCGGGTCGTCACCACGGTCGAGATCGACTCCCTGCCGAACCTGGTGACCAACGTGTCCGGCCGTCCGACGGCCACCGCCAACTGCGATGTCATGAAGGCCAACGGCAACTACATCAAGGGCGTCGGCTACGCGCTGAACAAGCTGGGCTCGATCGCCAACGTCTACAACTACGTGGACGCGGGCCACCACGGCTGGCTCGGCTGGGACGACAACTTCGGCGCCTCGGCCGAACTCTTCAAGCAGGCCGCGACCGCCGAGGGTTCGACGGTCTCCAAGGTCCACGGCTTCATCGTCAACACGGCCAACTACAGCGCGCTGAAGGAGGACCACTTCAAGATCGAGGACTCCGTCAACGGTGTCTCCGTGCGCCAGTCGAAGTGGGTGGACTGGAACCGGTACACAGACGAGCTGTCCTACGCCCAGGCCATGCGCACCAAGCTCGTCTCGCTCGGCTTCGACACCAACCTCGGCATGCTGATCGACACCTCCCGCAACGGCTGGGGCGGCACGGCCCGGCCCACCGGCCCGGGGGCCCTGACGGACGTCAACACGTACGTGAACGGCGGCCGCTACGACCGGCGCATCAACCCCGGCAACTGGTGCAACCAGTCGGGTGCGGGCCTCGGCGAACGGCCGCAGGCCGCCCCTGCCGCCGGCATCGACGCGTACGTGTGGATGAAGCCGCCGGGCGAGTCGGACGGCGCGAGCAAGGAGATCCCGAACGACGAGGGCAAGGGCTTCGACCGGATGTGCGACCCGACGTACACGGGCAACGTCCGCAACGGCAACAGCATGTCGGGCTCGCTGCCGGACGCGCCGCTGGCCGGGAAGTGGTTCTCGGCCCAGTTCCAGGAGCTCCTGAAGAACGCCCACCCGGCGCTGTGACGCCCGCGCCGGCCGGGCCTCCCGGGCGCTCCGGCCGGCGTGCGGCACCCCGTGACCCACCTCACACGTCCGAACCGATCACTTCGCACGTCCCGTCCAGTCCTTCATACAAGATCGCTCCGCACAGAGCACTCCGCATCGACAGGACAGGACACCGACGCCATGGCCGACGCCGTGAAGGGCCCCGCGAGCTACTTCCCCTCGATCGAGAAGAAGTACGGCCGCCCCATCACGGAGTGGAAGGACCTCATCCGCTCCTCGCCGCTGAGCAAGCACATGGAGCTCGTCTCCTGGCTCAAGACCGAGCACGCCCTCGGGCACGGCCACGCCAACGCCCTCGTCGCGCACACGCTCGCCGAGGACAGCGGCAAGTGATGCCGCGTCGGCACCCTGGCCGGTCAATTCGCTCACGCGTGACCGGCCGGGGGTGTCAGGATCGCCCCACGACCTACGGAATCGCGTCCCACTCCGCCCGGTGAGCGCCCTCGCCTGCGTCTACGTGGCAGGTTCCTGACCTTCGATGAGGGAAGTCAGGCCGTCGAGGAGTGCCTTGAGGCCGAATTCGAAGAGAGCATCGAGACGCAGGTCGTAGCCGTCCTCGAAGGCACCGACCACCTTGGTGAAGGTCGGGAAGCGGCCGGATTCCACCAGTTCCCGGAGAGCGGGGGCCCGGCTGTCCATCCACTGGTCCTCCGACTGGCCCGTGGCGGCTTCGGCGTGCGCTTCCATCTCCAGGTGCACAGCCAGGCCGTGGACATGGCTGTAGAGCAGGACGTGGATGTCGAACAGCTTGGTGGGATCGAGTCCGTGGCCGTCGAGGGCTCGCAGCGCCCATTCGCCGTGGACCATCAGGTTGGGGACGAGCAGAGGGCGGGTGAGCGAGCCGATCTGGGCCAGCCAGGGGTGCCTGCGGTAGAGAGTCCAAAGGGTCCGAGCACCCAGTTCGATGCGGGAACGCCACCCTTCGGGGGCGTCGGCAGGGTAGGACTCCTCACCGAACGCGGTGTCGGCCATGAGCAGGATGAGGTCGTCCTTGCTGGGGACGTACCGGTAGGTGGACATGGCGGCGACGCCGAGCCGCGCCGCAACGCCGCGCATGGACAGCGCCGAAGTCCTTCGGCATCGGCGATGCCGATGGCCGTGCGGACGATCCGGTCAAGGCTCAGCTCCTGCTCGGGGTCCGGGACGGATGACGGGCGCTTGCGGACCGGCGCAGCGGGGGCCGTTCCGGCGACGACCGTGCCGCGCGTCGACTTCGCGCACGGGCCGTCCCGCACCTTCGACCTCGTGGTCGGGGCCGACGGCCTCCACTCCACCGTACGACGCCTGGCCTTCGGCCCGGAGGAGCGTTTCGCCCACCACCTGGGCAGCTACCTCTCGGTGTTCAGCGCAGACAACTTCCTCGCCCTGGACGACTGGCAGATGTGGCTGCGAGACGGCGACACGGGCTTCGGCATCATGCCCGTACGCGGCAACACCGAACTCAGGATCGCCTTCGGCTTCGAGTCCGCCCCCCTCGCCCACGACCTCCGCGACGGCGGCGCCCTGCGGCAGCTCGTCGTGGACAAGCTCGCGTCGATGCGGTGGGAAGGGGCTCGCCTGGCCGAGGCCGCCCGGAAGGCGCCCGACTTCTACTGCGACGCCATGGCCCAGATCCGCATGGACCAGTGGTCGCGGGGCCGGGTGGCCCTCCTCGGAGACGCCGGCTACTGCCCCTCCCCCCTCTCAGGGCAGGGCACCAGCCTGGCACTCGTCGGCGCCCACGTGCTGGCGGACTGCCTTGCCCGAGCCAGCGGCGACCACCGCACCGCGTATGCCCACTACGAGCGGCGGATGCGCCCCTTCGTCACCCTCAACCAGGCACTGGCCACCGAGAACCCCGGCGGCCCAGCCTCGGAGGAATCCATCACCCACGCCAAGAACGCACTCTCGCTGGACAGCTGACCCCCGTGCCGAACTAGCGGGTGTCGCCCTCCCAGTCCCAGTGCACGGCGTCGCCCTCCCGCGGCCCGTACCGGGCATGTCCGCCGGGGCCGTACGCGCCTATCTCCGTGGCGAGTGCGGCCCCTTCCTCGAGCTCGCTCTCGGTCCAGCCGGTGACGTCGAGCAGAAGGCCGTCGAGGGGGCCCGCCACCAGCTCACGGTAGTCGCGCCCGGCTCGTGGGCCCGGATCGGGATCGTCATGGTCGGCGCCGTACACACGCCCTCTCATCAGCTCGTCCATACCCCGCAGCATCGCACCCGGCACTGACACCCGCCCGGCCGCGAGGGCCCCGGTCAGGCCGCTGGGGTGACGTTCCGAGCCGGGCGTGCAGGCCGCAGCCCGCGGAGAGTGTTCAGGCGCCGACGGTTCCGTCGACGCCCTCACGCAGAAGATCGGCGTGACCGTTGTGGCGGCCGTATTCGAGCAGTACGTGCACCATCACCATCCGCAGCGAGACCTCCTCACCCCACCGGGGCTGGAGCCCGGAGAGGTCCAGGGACGCGGCCTCGCGTTCGATCCGGCGGGAGTTCTCGACCTCGGCCTCCCATGCGGCGAAGGCCTCCGCGCGCGTCGACCGGCTCGCGTCGTACGCCGCCTGGAAGTCGATCTTGTCCGACCAGACCATCGGCGCCTCGCCGTCCTCGAAGACCCGGCGGAACCAGGCCCGCTCCACCTCCGCCATGTGCCGGACCAGACCGAGCAACGACAGCGTGGACGGGGGCATCGACCGCTGCCTCAGCTGTTCGTCGTCGAGCCCCTGGCACCTCATGGCCAGCGTCGTGCGGTGGTAGTCGAGAAAGGCGCGCAGGGTCTCGCGTTCGCCGCCGAGGTGGGGCGGCGCGACGCGCGGGTCGGCGGTCAAGGGCGTTGCTCCTCGTCAAGATCCTTCAGGGGCACCGAACTTACCCCGGAGCCCGGCGCGGCGGTACGCCCCGAGCGTCCCCGCTCCGCCGTGAGAGAGGCGACCAGGACGCCGGCCAGGCCCGCCCACACCACGACCGCGCCGCCGCCGACGGTCGCCCAGCCCAGGGTGCCGAGCACGCACGCCACCCCGAGCCCCGTGCCCAGCGCCCGCCGGTCGGTGGCGAAGGCCCAGGCGCGTCGGCCGGCACCGGGCGTGCGCATCTCGAGCACCGCCGCGCGGCACACCAGCGCCGCGGCGGCCAGCAGCGCGGTCATGACGGACGGGTCCATGGCCTCTCCCTCCCCCGCCATGGTCGCGCAGACCCGTGGAAACGGCAGGGTGTCGTGCCCTCCTTCTCCCGCTCTCCACGGACCGTGGCCCCGGTGGCCCGAGATGCGGAGTCCCTCGCGCGGGGAGCATGCTGGCAGTGTGATCCCGCACGGCCTGCCCGGACAGGACCCGTCGGCCGACAACGAGGACGCGCCCGGGAGCGTGGGCACCGACGGGAAGCTGCTTGACGCGCTGCCGCTGGTGATCGCCGAGACCGCGATACGGACGATCGAGGCGGTCGGCGGCTACGCGGGGTGCGTCTATCTGCGCTCCGGGACTCCGGGACTGCTGAGGATGGCGGTGCTCGCCGGGCTGCCCGGCCCTCTGTTCCGCCCCTGGTGGCGCATGCACGTGAACCGCCCCTTCCCCGTCGCGGAGGTCCACCGCTCGGGCCAGCCGGTGCACCTGGCCGACGTGGAAGAGGCCATGCGGCAGTTTCCGCAGCTCGTGGCCAGTCTCCCGTTCCCCTTCGCCTCCCTGTACGCCCCGATCATCAGCGGCCGGGAGCGTTTCGGGGTGCTCGTGGTGCTCCGTACACCGAGCCCCGGTGTGGAGGTGAACAGCCGGGACCGGACCAGGATGGCGCGGGAGGCCCAGCGGCTCGCCGCGGCCCTGAAGGGCCTGGAGGAGTCCGGTACGTCCGTGGAGTGGCCCGACGAGCCGGTGTGCGTCCAGCTCCCCTCCGGTGGCACGAAGCCGGTGCGGATCGGCACCTTCGACTGGGACCTGGATACCGGCGAGGTCGTCGCCGACGAGGGGCTGCGGGCGATCCTCGGAGACGAGGACACCGACCCCGGCACGATCGAGGCGCTGACGGCGCGCCTGGCCCCGGAGGACTCCTACGCGCTGTGGACCATGGCGCGCCGGGCGGCGGAGTCCGGCTCCCGGGTCGCTCGCCGTATCCGGCTCAAGGGCCCCGACGGCGGACTCCATCTCCTGGAGGTCTCCGCCCGCGTCGCGCCGGGAGGGAGGGCGGGGCGGCTGACGGGCTCGCTGGTCGACCTGGGCACCGGCCTCGTCGGCTCCGACGCCGTCGACCGGCTCCCCCGGGCGATCCTGGCGATCGACCGGCTCGGCCGGGTCTCCTACGTGAACCATCTGACCGAGGCGCTCCTGGGCCGGCCGCGTGCCTCGCTCGCCGGGCAGAGCGTGTGGGAGGTGCTGCCCTGGTTCCACAACCCCGCCTACGAGGAGCATCTGCGGGCCGTCCTGCTCTCCGACGAGCCGGTGCACTTCCTGGTCCACGCGGCCGAGCGGGAGTGGCTGTCGGTCTCGCTCTACCCCGGCCACGACGGGGTGACGCTGGTGCTCCTGCCCGAGGGTGACCCCTCCTACGAGCCCGGCTCGGTCTCCCAGCCGGACGTCGGTCTCGGCTCACCCGCGGACAAGGCGTCGGCCCTCTACCGGCCGGTGGCGCTCGCCATCGCGTTGACGGAGGCGGTCACCGCCCGCCAGGTGTCGGCGGTGGTGACGGACGAGCTCTTGCCCGCCTTCGGCGGCCGGCAGCTGGCGATCTATCTGCTGAGCGACCGGCATCTGTACCTGGCGTGGGAGACCGGGTTCCCTCCCGGGTTCCTGGAGCCGTTCGACGGGGTGGGGCTCGACGCCCGGATGCCGGGTGTGGAGGCGCTCACCACGGGCCGCCCGCTCTTCTTCGAGTCGATGGAGCAGATGAGCCGGGCCTATCCGGGGCTGCCCCTGGACGCGGCGTCGGGGGCGCGGGCCTTCCTGCCGCTGATCGCCTCTGGCCGGCCGGTCGGCTCGTGCATCCTCGGCTTCGACCGGCCGCGCGGCTTCAGTCCGGAGGAGCGCACGGTCCTGACGGCCCTCGCCGGGCTGATCGCGCAGGCCCTGGAGCGGGCCCGCCGGTACGACAGCGAGGCCGCGCTCGCCCGCGGGCTCCAGGACGCGCTGCTGCCCGCCCGGCTGCCGGTCCGCGACCACGTCGACACGGTGGCGCGCTACCTGCCCGGCACGCAGGGGATGGACGTGGGCGGCGACTGGTACGACGTGGTCGAGACGAAAGGGGGGCTGCTGGCCCTGGTGTGCGGCGACGTCCAGGGGCACGGTGTCGCCGCGGCGGCGACGATGGGTCAGTTGCGCAGCGCGGTACGGGCCTTCGCACTCAGCGGCCAGCCGCCTGACGAGGTGCTGAAGGGTACGAACCGGCTGCTGATCGACCTGGACCCCGGGCAGTTCGCCAGCTGCTGCTACATCGTGCTCGACCCGGCGACGGGTGTGGCCGAGGCCGTACGCGCCGGACATCCGCAGCCCCTTCTGCGGCGCCCGGACGGGACGGCGGAGATCCTGGAGCTGCCGGGCGGCCTGGTCCTGGGGATCGATGCCGACGCCACGTATCCGGTCACCGAACTGCGCCTGGATCCCGGTGCGGTGCTTGCCCTGTACACGGACGGCCTGGTGGAGCGGCCGGGCCGGGACATCGACGAGGGAGTCGAGTGGCTGCGCCGTACCTTCTCCGTGACGGGGTCGATCCCGCTGACCGAGACGGCGGACCGGCTGATCCGCGACGCCCGGCAGGCCAGTGACCGGCCGGACGACATCGCCCTGCTGCTCGCCGCCCGTTGGACGGAATGACCGCCCTCACCCGGTCGGCCGCGTGACGCTGGTCGGCCGGTCCGGCTCCGGGGAGGCTGGGGCCATCGAACAGGCAGCCCGAGGAGGACGTGTGCAGCAGGACAAGCAGCCGGAGTACGGCCCCGTGGTCTTCCGTGACCGCTCCGCCGGCTTCGCCTTCCTGACCCGGTCGACGGCGACGAGCGAGCAGACCATCGAGTGGGACGACGGCGAGACCTACCCCGTGGTCGACGTCGAGATCTCCTCCGAGAGCCACCCGTTCTACACGGGCAAGGCGCGCACGGTGGACGCCGAGGGCCGGATCGCGAAGTTCGAACGCAAGTACGGTGAGGGCTCGGCCTCCTGACACGCCCCCGGAAACGGCCGACCGCCCCCGCGTCGTGCTCGGCGGGGGCGGTCGAGGGGTGAGGTGCTGATCAGCCCTCGATGACGCCGGACTCGGCGACGGCGATCTTGGCGCGGGTGGCACCGGAGGGCGAGCCGAGGCCCTCGATCCTCGTCACCAGGTCCTGACCCTCGACGACCTCGCCGAAGACGACGTGCTTGCCGTCCAGCCAGGAGGTCACGACGGTCGTGATGAAGAACTGCGAACCGTTGGAGTTGGGGCCCGCGTTCGCCATGGACAGCAGGAACGGCCGGTCGTGCTTCAGCTTGAAGTTCTCGTCCGCGAACTTCTCGCCGTAGATGCTCTTGCCACCGGTGCCGTCGCCCCGGGTGAAGTCGCCACCCTGGAGCATGAACTGCGGGATGACACGGTGGAACGGGGAGCCGGCGTAGCCGAAGCCGTGCTGGCCGGTGGCGAGCTCACGGAAGTTCTGGGCCGTCTTGGGAACGACGTCGTCGTACAGCTTGAAGACGATCCGGCCGGCGGGGTCGCCGTCGATCGTGATGTCGAAGTACACATTGTTGCTCATGAGGACATCCTGTCATTCCCGCTCACGCGGCGCGCGCACGGGCCTCCCTTCGGAGGGTCACGCCAGTCCGTCGAGGCCGGGGGCCTTGGGGAGGCTGTCGGCCACGAGCGGCGCGGCCCCGTCCACGAGGGGGCCGACAGGGTTGTCGTTCTGCAGGAGACCGGTGGGACCGGCCGCGCCGTGATCGGCGGCGGAGGCGTGGGGCGGCGGGGTCACGAGGGCCGTGACGACACCGGCGGCGAGGGAGGCGATGGCGAGCATGCTGCGCTTCTTCATGCCCTGGTCAACTGTCGAGAGCCCCAGGGGTTACGGCCTGCGGGCGGGCCGAACGGATTCGTCGGAGCGTAGGGCCCGGCCGCGAGCCGGGCCCTGCGCTCCGGCGGCGCGCTCGCGGCTTCCGGCTCGACCGTTCGCGCCCCCGTCCGCTCGGCCCACTCAGAGATCCGCGCCCGTCTCCACGTACACCGTCGTGCCGGAACGCCGGGCGCGGTCGATCTCGGCGAGGCGGGCGAAGTTCCTCGGTGTCATCTCCCGCTCCCACTCGGCCATCGTCCGCACGCTGAACTCGGTGTGTTCGTCGGGGTCGAGGACGATGCCCGCGAGCTGCTCGTCCGTGAGGACACCGCCGTCGAAGATGAAGCCGATGTGGTTGGCCGGCCAGTCGTCGCCCCGGTCGGAGACGAAGTGGGTGCCGAGGAGCCTCGGCTCGCCCCGGAAGACGATCCCTGTCTCCTCGTGACACTCGCGGAGCGCCGTCTGCCAGGGGGTCTCCCCCGGGTCCATGTTGCCGCCGGGCCACTGCCACAGCTCGGTGGAGTAGCCGGCACGCAGCTGGAAGGGCCGCCCCTGGGTGTCGGTGAAGTACAGGCACGCGTACGCGGTCGCCCTCGGCAGCGTCGCGATGTACTCGGCCGGCGGCAGCCAGGTGTTCGCCATGGGTCAGCTCTCTTTCGACGGGCCGGGTGGAGCCCCCATCCAAGCGCTCCCACCGCTCCGGCCCGGTTCGCGGCGATCATGTCCACCGGATCGTGTGATCACGGGGTCACCAGGCCCGTCTCGTACGCGATGATGACCGGCTGGACCCGGGCGCGCTGCGCATGGTGGCCCCGGTCTCACGGGAGGTCGTCGTCGTGCAGCTCGGCCGGTAGACGGTCGATGCGGCGCAGGACCAGGTGCTCGTGGATGAGGCGTCCGACGAGGGCGGCGCCGTAGACGACGAAGCCGACGCCGACGAGCCAGGACTGGAGCACGAGGACGGTGCCGAACGGTCCGTAGGTGACCGCGTTGGAGGCGATCAGCGGGGAGAAGACGAACTGCGAGAAGATCCGCAGCCCGAACAGCCCCAGGGCCGTGCACAGCGCTCCCGGGGCCAGTGCGCGCCAGCGGATCCGTCCGCAGAGGAGGAAGCGCTGCGACCACCAGAAGAAGAGGAAGGCGCCGAGGACGTCGCTGACGGCGACCAGGAAGGTGACGGTGGTCGAGGACTCGGCGGGGACCGGGGCCTCGAGGAAGAGGAGGAGGGCGCCGACGAGGACGGCGAGCCAGACGACGTGGCGCCACATCGTGTGCCAGCGGGCGGTGGGCAGGTCCCAGACCCGTTCGTAGCCGGTCTGGACGGCCGATCCGAAGGTCACCCCGAACGCGGCGAGGGCGGCGAGGCCGAAGGCGGTGGTGCGCTGCAGGGCCTCCCCGGGCGTGCCGAAGAGCATCTCGACCTCCTCCTGGGACACCTCGGAGACGCCGAGCCCCTGGATGAGCCAGCGGGCGAAGCCCTGGCCGCTGGCGAGGTCGGCGGCGGCGACGACGATGAGCAGCGGGACGAGGGTGAGGAGGCTGAGGGCCGCGAAGCCCATCGCGCGGTGCATGAGCTCCACCTCGCGGCCCCGGTACCAGGCGAGCCCGACGACCGACGTGAGGACGGACCGGTGGAGCCGTCGGAACCAGTGGCCGTGCTCGGCGGGGGCACCGTCGCGGGGCGCACCGGAAGTGGGGGGCATGCCACGGGGAGTACCCGCCCAGGCGGTGGGACACCTCCGCCATGCCGCCGAACGGGGGGTAGGGGCTGTCGTGGACAGGGAGGGAGCGGGGGTCTGGCGTCGGTCTTCGCGCCGGGTGCTGGTGACCGGGCGCGGGTGGTGAGGGTGAACCTCAGGCTCAGGGTGAGGGTGAAGGTCGAGTACAGGTGCACGGAGGCGTTACGCCACGCTCCTGGACTCGGCCGCCGGATGCGCGGTGCTCTCGACGCTGCCGCGCGGCATGGCGTACACCTCGCTGGACCTGTCGACCCGCTTCCTGCGGCCGATCACGGTGGACACGGGCAAGGTGCGGGCGATCGGCACGGTGATGAGCCGGGGCCGGCGCACGGCGCTCGCCGAGGCAGGCCTGTACGACTCCTCCGACCGGCTCCACGGGCATGCGACGAGCAGCTGCATGCTGTTCCCGACGGAGTGAGGGGCAAGGCTCCCTAGATCCCCGCGGAGGCCAGGCAGGATCGGGTGCAGCCGTCCGGTGACGCGTCCGGGCGGTCGGTGGAGGCCTGCAGCGCGGCACTGACGAGGGTCGCCAGCAGGTCGATGTCGGAGCCCATGTCCAGCCGGACGGTCACCCAGCCCGAGCCGGCGCGCAGGCGCACGGCGCTCGACCCGAGGAGCGCCGGGCGGAGTTTCGCGATCATGGCGCGGGTGAGGTGGACGTCGGCCTCGTGCTCGCCGTGGAAGTGCACGATGTCGTGCGTCGCGGTGCGCAGACCGAGCTCGGCGCCGCACTGGGCGCGGCCGGGGGCCAGCGAGGGCCAGCTCATCAGACGTTCACTGGCGTGCCGGGCGGTGTTCATACCCAGGAGCGTGCCGGGACGGAGGGCCTTGCACAAGCGTCCGGCGGAATAAATCGCGCCGAGGCGCGAAACAGGCCTACCCGCGCTGACGCAGGGCGCGTACGACGCCCCAAAAGCCCCTTGTGGGAGGCCGCATGGGGCGATTGCGCCCCAGCCGCGCGCACGGCGAAGCCGCAAGACTGCGGGGAGGGCGTACGGCGGTCACGAGGG
>NZ_JBSGWV010000006.1:132317-225364 GCF_053609105.1 Streptomyces sp. NPDC054975 | reverse complement strand
CGCACCGGTGAGGTGCGCGGGGACCGCTCGTGTGTCCGGCCGGGCGGCCGCCCTCCGGGGACAGGTCCGGAATGTGGGCGGACGGGCTTTCCCGGCCGTGGTCGAGAGCTCGCGCTCCGGGTGACAGGCCCGGAGGCGGCCTGAGGCTGCTACTCGACCGTGACGGACTTGGCCAGGTTGCGCGGCTTGTCGATGTCGCGGCCCATGGCGAGCGCCGTGTGGTAGGCGAGGAGCTGGAGCGGGATGCCCATCAGGATCGGGTCCAGCTCGTCCTCGTTCTTCGGCACGACGATGGTGTGGTCGGCCTTCGCCTGCGGCTGGTGCGCGACCGCGAGGATGCGGCCGCTGCGGGCCTTGATCTCCTCCAGGGCGGCGCGGTTCTTCTCCAGCAGGTCGTCGTCGGGGACGATTGCGACCGTCGGCAGCGCCGGCTCGATCAGCGCGAGCGGACCGTGCTTCAGCTCGGAGGCCGGGTACGCCTCGGCGTGGATGTAGGAGATCTCCTTGAGCTTCAGGGAGGCCTCCAGGGCGACGGGGTAGCCCCGCACGCGCCCGATGAACATCATCGACTGGGCGCCCGCGTACGCCTCGGCGATCTTCTTGATCTCGTCCTCGGTCTCGAGGATCTCGCTGATCTGGCCGGGCAGCTTGCGCAGGCCCTCGATGATCCGCTTGCCGTCGGTCACCGACAGGTCGCGGATGCGGCCCAGGTGCAGGGCGATCAGGGCGAAGGCGGTCACCGTGTTGGTGAAGCACTTGGTGGAGACGACGCAGACCTCCGGGCCGGCGTGCACGTACACGCCGCCGTCGGCCTCGCGGGCGATGGCCGAGCCGACCACGTTGACGACGCCGATGACGCGGGCGCCCTTGCGCTTCAGCTCCTGCACGGCGGCGAGCACGTCGTAGGTCTCACCGGACTGGGAGACGGCGATGTAGAGGGTGTCGGGGTCCACGACCGGGTTGCGGTAGCGGAACTCCGAGGCCGGCTCGGCGTCGGCGGGGATGCGGGCCATGGACTCGATGAGCCCGGCGCCGATGAGGCCGGCGTGGTACGAGGTGCCGCAGCCGAGGATCTTGATCCGGCGGATGGAGCGGGCCTCGCGGGCGTCCAGGTTCAGGCCGCCCAGGTGGACGGTGGAGAACCGGTCGTCGATCCGGCCGCGCAGCACGCGGTCGACCGCGTCGGGCTGCTCGGAGATCTCCTTGTGCATGTACGTGTCGTGGCCGCCCATGTCGTAGGAGGCGGCCTCCCACTCCACGGTCTCGGGGGTCGCGGTGGTGGTCGCGCCCGAGGTCGTGTAGGTGCGGAAGTCGTCGGCCTTGAGGGTGGCCATCTCGCCGTCGTCGAGGGTGACGACCTGGCGGGTGTGGGCGATCAGGGCGGCGACGTCGGAGGCGACGAACATCTCCTTCTCGCCGATGCCGAGGACGACCGGGGAGCCGTTGCGGGCCACCACGATGCGGTCGTTGAACTCGGCGTGCATGACGGCGATGCCGTAGGTGCCCTCGATGACCTTGAGCGCCTCGCGGACCTTCTCCTCCAGGGTGGTGGCCTGGGAGCGGGCGATGAGGTGGGTGATGACCTCGGTGTCCGTCTCGGAGGCGAAGACGACGCCGTCGGCCTCCAGCTTGGCGCGGAGCTCCTGGGCGTTGTCCACGATGCCGTTGTGGACGACCGCGACCTTGTTCTCGGGGTCCAGGTGCGGGTGCGAGTTGATGTCGCTCGGCGCGCCGTGGGTGGCCCAGCGGGTGTGGGCGATGCCGGTGGTGCCGGTGAAGCGCTTGGGCACGCGGGCTTCCAGGTCACGGACCCGGCCCTTGGCCTTGACCATCTTCAGGCCGGTGGCCTTCGGGCTGGTGATGACGATGCCGGCGGAGTCGTACCCCCGGTACTCCAGCCGCTGCAGGCCTTCCAGCAGCAGCGGGGCCACGTCGCGCTTTCCGATGTAACCGACAATTCCGCACATAAAGGTCTTACCCCTCCAGGTTGGTGAACGTGCTCCGTCGTGACGCCGTCTTGGCTCAGCCGTAGACGATGCGGCGTAGCTGCCGGAGCGAGAGCTCCGGTGGCGCCACGGCGCGGTGCGGCAGCTCGGCCGCGATGCGTTCGAAGATCTCGGCGTTCACGGCGCCCCCGGACTGAAGCTCCCGGTGGCGGCGACGGACGTAGTCCTCGGTCGACTCGTCGAAGTACGCCAGCACGTCGAGCACCACCCGGGCGGCCTCACCGCGCTGAAGCGCGGTGCTGCGCACCAGGTGGTCGATGAGGTCGTCATGCGACGGGCGGCGATCGAGCACCTGTGAATACTGAGGGGTACCCCCGGGACTTCGCAAGAATCCTGCCCGAATCCGGGCAGATGACTTCATGATCGCGGCCCTGGGGGCGAAATTGGTCTACACCTTGACCGTGTAAGTGGTCCACGGTACGCATGGTGACTGTTCGGATACGCATACCCACAGCCGCGAAGCCCATCGAAAGGGACCAAGTCTGTGAGACAGCGCAGAACGCTTCCCCGCGTGCTCGGCGCCCTGCTGCTCCTTACGGCGGCCGGGATCTCCTGCGTCGGAGCCGCCCCCGCCTCCCCCGCCGCCGACGCCGGAGGCGTCGACACCACCACCCGTCCGCTCGGCCAGATCGTCCCCGTCCCGGCCTCCGTGACCCCGGCCGGCCAGCCGTACACGATCAACGCCGCCACCCACATCCGGATCGACGAGAACTCCCGCGACGCCCGAGCCGTCGCGGAGTACCTCGCCGGGATCCTGCGCCCGTCCACCGGCCATCCCCTGTGGGTCGTCGACGAGGACGACGCGCGCGGCGGCATCCGGCTCCGCCTCAGCGGCGGGGAGAAGGCGCTCGGCGACGAGGGCTACCGCCTGCAGTCCGGACCCACCGGCATCACCCTCACGGCCCACCGGCCCGCCGGGCTCTTCCGCGGTGTGCAGACCCTGCGCCAGCAGCTCCCGGCCGCCGTCGAGAAGAAGACCGTCCACCCCGGGCCCTGGAAGGTCGCCGGCGGCACCATCACCGACACCCCGCGCTACGCCTACCGCGGCGCGATGCTCGACGTCTCCCGCCACTTCCTCACCGTCGAGCAGGTCAAGCGGTACATCGACCAGATCGCCCTCTACAAGATCAACAAGCTGCACCTGCACCTCTCCGACGACCAGGGCTGGCGCATCGCCGTCGACTCCTGGCCCCGGCTCACCACCTACGGCGGCTCCACCCAGGTCGGCGGCGGCCCCGGCGGCTACTACACGAAGGACGAGTACAAGGAGATCGTGCGGTACGCGGCCTCCCGCCACCAGGAGGTCGTCCCCGAGATCGACCTGCCCGGCCACACCAACGCCGCCCTCGCCTCGTACGCCGAGCTGAACTGCGACGGCGTCGCCCCGCCGCTCTACACCGGCACCGCCGTCGGCTTCAGCTCCCTGTGTGTGCCGAAGGCCATCACGTACGACTTCGTGGACGACGTCATCCGCGAGGTCGCGGAGCTCACCCCCGGGAAGTACCTCCACATCGGCGGTGACGAGGCGCACTCCACCAGCGACGAGGACTACGTGGCCTTCATGGAGAAGGTCCAGCCGGTCGTCGCCAAGTACGGCAAGACCGTCATCGGCTGGCACCAGCTCACCGCCGCCACGCCCGCCAAGGGCGCGCTCGCCCAGTACTGGGGCCTCGACCGCACGAGCGCGGCGGAGAAGGAACAGGTCGCCGCGGCCGCGCGGAACGGCACCGGACTGATCCTGTCGCCGGCCGACCGGGTCTACCTCGACATGAAGTACGACAAGGACACCAGGCTCGGCCTCGCCTGGGCCGGCTACGTCGAGGTCCAGCGCTCCTACGACTGGGACCCGGCCGCCTACCTCCCCGGCGCGCCCTCCGAGGCCGTCAAGGGCGTCGAGGCGCCACTGTGGACGGAGACCATCTCCGAGAACGAGCACATCGACCAGATGGCCTTCCCGCGCCTGCCGGGCGTGGCCGAACTGGGCTGGTCCCCGGCGGCCACGCACGACTGGGCGACGTACCGGACGCGGCTCGCCGCGCAGGGGCCGCGCTTCGAGGCGCTCGGGATCGACTACTACCGGTCGGCGCAGGTGCCGTGGCCCGCGGCGCGGTGAAGACACCGAGGAAATGACGGGCGCCCCCGGAGGACCGTACTCCGGGGGCGCCCGCCCGTTCATGCCGTGAACCGCGCGATCATGACGCGAAACGTGCGATCGGGTTCACCAGGTCGCCGACCAGCTGGAGCGCCGCCGACGGGTCCGAGAGGTCCACCATCTGCCTGTTGTTCCGCAGCTGGAGGCGGTTGAGCGCGGAGAGCGCGAAGGTCTCCGCGAACATGTCGTAACGCTCGAACTTCTCCGCCAGCTCCGGCTTCGACTCCTGGTACGCGCGCACGCACTCCGCGACCGTCCGCCAGAAGGCGTCCTCCGTGAGCGTGCCCTCCGCCGCCAGCGTCGCCGCGAAGAAGCGGAAGAAGCAGTCGAAGACGTCCGTGAAGATCGACAGCAGCTTCATGTCCTCGGGGACGTCGGCCCGGATCCGCTCCACCGCCGGCGGCAGCACCGCCGTCGGGTCCATCACGCAGATCTCCTCGGCGATGTCCTTGAACACCGCCCGGACCACCGCGCCCTGCTCGTCGAGGACCAGGATCACGTTCTCGCCGTGCGGCATGTAGACCAGGTCGTACGCGTAGAAGCTGTGCAGCAGCGGCAGCAGGTACGCGTCGAGGTATCCGCGCAGCCACTCCGTCGGCTCCAGGCCCGAGTCCCTGATCAGGGCGGCGGCGAACGACGCGCCCGCGTGGTCGACATGGAGCAGCGAGGCCATCGTCGCGAGCCGCTCGCCCGGCGCGAGCGACGCCACCGGCGACTCGCGCCAGAGCGCGGCGAGCATCTTGCGGTACGGGGAGTAGCGGTCGGTGGCCGCCTCGTACTCCAGGTGCCGGTAGCCGACCGCCGCCCGCTCGCGGATGATCGAGAAACGGGCCTCCTTGAAGACGGAGTCGGCGTCGATCAGCCCGGCCAGCCAGTCGTTGATCGCCGGGGTCGCCTCCATGTACGCCGCCGAGAGCCCGCGCATGAAGCCCATGTTGAGGACGGAGATCGCCGTCTTCACGTAGTGCTTGGCGGGGTCGGAGGTGTTGAAGAAGGTACGGATCGACTGCTGCGCCAGGTACGCGTCGTCGCCCTCGCCCAGGTACACCAGGCGCTGCTGCGCGACCTCGGCGGCGAAGGTGACGGACAGCTTGTTCCACCACTGCCAGGGGTGGACCGGCATCAGCAGGTAGTCGGCCAGGTCCAGGCCCTGCTCGGCGAGGGTCGCGGCGAAGCCGTCGACCGCGCGGTCGCCCAGCTCGGCGCGGACGAAGCTCTCGTACTCGATGTCCGCGCAGGCCGAGAAGGTGGCGCGGTCGCGCCGCGCGGCCAGCCAGACGAGGCGGATCGGGGCGGCGGCCTCGGGGGCGTACGCGTGGTACTCGTCGATGCCGAAGCCGAGCCGGCCGTTGTTGGCGACGAAGCAGGGGTGGCCCTCGGTCATCCCGGTCTCGATCGCCTGGAAGTCCGCGCGGGCCAGCTCGGCGGCGGTCACGGGCGGCTTGGTCGCCTTGTAGGCCGTACCGGACAGGGTGGAGGAGATCTCCTCCAGGTAGACCGGCAGGACCTCGTCGCTCAGACCGAGCGCGCCGCGCAGCTCGGTGACGAACTGGAGCGCGTCCAGCGGGAGGTGCTGGTCGCCGCGGTGGCGGCTGATCGACTCGGCGTCGACCTGCCAGTGGTCGAGCGCGTACCGGTCGGCGGTGAAGCGGTACTCGACCGTGCCGTCGTCGCTGAGGACCCGGTAGCGGCTCTCTCCCAGCTCCTGCGGGTTGAGGAGGCGCTCGTGGGCGAACTCGGCGAGGCCCTTGCGGATCAGCGCGCGGTTGGCGTCGGCCCAGCGGGCGGGGGTGAGGTGGGCCACGGGGTTCACGTGCGGACTCTTCATATGCTCGCTCCCACGGCGGCCTCGAACTGGGCGCGGGTGCAGAAGGACAGCAGCGCCTTCTTCTCCGGCTTCTGGATCTCACGCTCGGGCACGAAGCCGACGGCCTCGTTGAGCGCGTGGACGGCCTTGTTGGCCACGTCCGGCTCGACGACGACCCGCTCGGTCGCCGGGTCGTCGAACAGCTCGCGCATCACGGCGGTGATGACCCGGCGGGTGAAGCCGTGGACGGGGGTGTCGGTGGGCGCGACGAGGAAGTGCATGCCGACGTCGCCCGGCTGCGGCTCGTACAGGCCGACCAGCTCCAGCTGGGAGGGGTCGTACCGCTCCATGAGGATCGCGGGCTGCTCGTCCACCAGGCCGATGTACGCCTGGTGGTGCGGGTTGGCGGCGAACGCCATGTACTCGCGCTCGACGTCCTGCAGTTTCGCGTCCTGCATCATCCAGAAGGCGGCCTTGGGGTGCGTGACCCAGGCGTGGATCAGCTCGGCGTCCGCGAGGGGGTCGAGGGGGCGGAAGCGGATGCTCATACGGCGAACTCCTGGAACGCGATGGTCTTCTCGACGGGGTAGTACTCGCGGCCCAGCATCGCTCCGATGATGTACGCGTTGCGGTACGCACCCATGCCCAGGTCGGGCGAGGTGATGGAGTGGGTGTGGACGCTCGCGTTCTGCAGGAAGACGCCGCGCCCCGTGGTGTCGATGGAGTAGTTGCGGGCCACGTCGAAGCGGCCCTGGGAGTCCCAGCGGAGCCGGTCGCGGACCGGCTCCAGGAACGCGGGGACGGCGTACTTGTAGCCGGTCGCGAGAATCAGGCCCTCGGTCTCCAGCGTGAACTCCTTCTCCTGCTCCTCCTGGTGGAAGCCGAGCGTGTACGTACCGCTGGTGTCGTCGTACGCGGCGGAGTGCAGGGCCGAGTTGGTCAGCAGGCGAGTGGGGACCGGTCCGGCCAGGTTCTTCTGGTAGAGCAGGTCGAAGATGGCGTCGATCAGCTCGCCGTCGATGCCCTTGAAGAGGTTCTTCTGCTGGTTCTCCAGGCGGTAGCGGGTCTGCTCGGGCAGCGCGTGGAAGTAGTCCACGTACTCCGGCGAGGTCATCTCCAGCGTCAGCTTGGTGTACTCCAGCGGGAAGAAGCGCGGGGAGCGGGTCACCCAGTTCAGCCGGTAGCCGTGGACGTCGATCTCGGAGAGGAGGTCGTAGTAGATCTCCGCCGCGCTCTGGCCGCTGCCGACCAGGGTGATGGACTTCTTCTTCTGCAGCTCCGCCTTGTTGGGGACGTAGCGGGAGTTGTGGATCATGTCGCCGCCGAGGCCCTGGCAGGAGTCGGGGACGTACGGAGGCGTGCCGGTGCCCAGCACGAGCCGGCGGGCGCGGAACGTCTCGCCGCCCTCGGTCGCCACGACGTACTCCTCGCCGGCCTCGTCGTAGGAGACGGAGGCGACGGTGGTGGAGAAGCAGATGCTGCGGAGCTGGTCGGCGGCCCAGCGGCAGTAGTCGTTGTACTCCGTGCGCAGCGGGTAGAAGTTCTCGCGGATGTAGAAGGAGTAGAGCCGCTTCTTCTCCTTCAGATAGCTGAGGAAGGAGTACGGCGAGGTCGGGTCGGCGAGCGTGACGAGGTCCGACATGAACGGGGTCTGGAGGTGGGAGCCCTCCAGGAACATCCCGGAGTGCCACTCGAAGTCCGGCTTGGACTCCAGGAAGAGGCCGTTCAGCTCGTCGATCGGCTCGGTCAGGCAGGCGAGACCGAGGTTGAACGGACCGAGACCGATGCCGATGAAGTCGTACGTGGTCGTGGTGCTCGTATCAGGCGTGGACAAGGGTCTCTCCCAGGTACTGCTCGGCGTGGCCGGCGATCAGATCGAGGACGGCGGCGATGTCGGCCACGGTCGTCTCGGGGTTGAGCAAGGTGAACTTGAGGTACTGGCGGCCGTCGACCTTCGTCCCGGCGACGACGGCCTCGCCGGAGGCGAAGAGCGCCTTGCGGGCGTAGAGGTTGGCGCGGTCGATCTCGGCGGGCGAGGTGACGGCCTCGGGGATGTAGCGGTAGACGAGCGTGGACAGCTGCGGCTCGACGACCACGTCGTAGCGCGGGTCGGCGGCGAGCAGGTCGAAACCGGCCCGGGCCAGGTCGCAGACCTCGTCGAAGAGTTCGCCGACGCCGTCGGCGCCCATCACGCGCAGGGTCATCCAGAGCTTGAGCGCGTCGAAGCGGCGGGTGGTCTGGAGCGACTTGTCGACCTGGTTGGGGATCTGCTCGGCGACCGTCCGGGCCGACTGGCGCGGGTTGAGGTAGTCCGCGTGGTACGTGGCGTGGCGCAGGGTGGCCCCGTCCCGGACCAGGAGGGCGGAGGAGCTCACCGGCTGGAAGAAGGACTTGTGGAAGTCGACGGTGACGGAGTCGGCCCGCTCGATGCCGTCCAGGAGGTGGCGGCGGGTGGGGGAGGCGAGCAGTCCGCAGCCGTAGGCGGCGTCGACGTGCATCCACGCGCCGTACTCGTCGGCCAGGGCGGCGATCTCGTGCAGCGGGTCGATGGAGCCGAAGTCGGTGGTGCCGGCGGTGGCGACGATCGCCATCGGGGTCAGGCCCTCGGCGCGGCAGGCCTCCAGCTCGGCGGCGAGGACGACGGACTGCATGCGCCGCGTCCGGTCGACGGGTATGGAGACGACGGCGTCGGGGCCGAGGCCGAGGAGACCGGCGGACTTCTGGACGCTGAAGTGGCTGCAGTCGGAGGTGAAGACGCGGAGCTTGGAGAGGTCCGTGGTCTTCGCCTCCTGTCGGGCGAGGAGCAGGGCCTGGAGGTTGGACTGCGAACCGCCGCTGGTGAAGACGCCGTCGGCGGGGGACTGGCCGTCGGTGGACGGGCCGCCGAAGCCGATGCGGCTGGTGGTCCAGTCGATGAGCTTGCGCTCGATGAGCGTGCCGCCGGCGCTCTGGTCCCAGGTGTCGAGCGAGGAGTTGACCGCCGAGAGGACGGCCTCGCCGAGGACGGCGGGGATCACGACCGGGCAGTTGAGGTGGCCCAGGTAGCGGGGGTGGTGGAAGTACACCGCGTCGCGGAGGTAGACGCTCTCCAGCTCGTCGAGGGCGGCGGAGGAGTCGCCGAGCGGCTTGTCGAGGTCGACGGCGTCGATGGTGGGGGCCAGCTCGGCGGGGGTGACACCGGTGAACGGGCGGCGCGTCGTGGCGAGTTTGTTCGCCACCCGCTCGACTCCTTCGGTGACGGAGCGCCGGTAGCTCTCCGCCGTGGCGTCGTTGAGCAGGTGCGAGCGCATGGGGATGGTCCTCCGGACGGGGAGATGGGGGAGAAGTGAAGGGTGGGGAGGGCGGTACGAAAGTGAGGTTAGCCTAACCTAAGTTTGCGACGCAAAGGACCCCCCACCCAGGGAGGGTGAGGGGTCCTTCGCGTGCTGCGGGAGGGTGTGGGTCACACCCCTTCCGACGTCTCATCTGGCGTTTCGTCAGATGTCTCACGGAGGGCGTCCTCGGAAAGCCCCTTGCGCCAGTACCCCACGAACGTGACGCGCCTGCGGTCGAGTTCGCGATCGCGTACGAAGTGGCGGCGCAGTTCCTTCACCGAACCGGACTCGCCCGCGATCCAGACGTACGGGGACGATCCGGGAAGGTCGGCCGCGCGTACCGCGTCCAGGGCCGACGGCGCGCCCTCCTCCCGTACGAGCCAGGTGAGGGTGGCGTCGGCCTGGGTGGTCAGCTCGGCCCGGTCGCCGGAGAACGGGACTTCGAGGTAGACCTGCGCCCGGATCCCGGCCGGGAGCCACTCCAGGATCGCGGAGGCGGCCGGCAGGGCCGTCTCGTCCGCCCAGATGACGACGGAGTCGGCGTCGGGCGGGAGCTGGAAGCGGACGCCGGTGTTCTCGGCGACCGCCGGGCCGAGAACGACGACCTTGTCACCGGGCTTGGCCTGCTGGGCCCAGCGGCAGGCGGGGCCGCCATCCTCGTGCAGCGCGAAGTCGATGTCGACCTCGGGACGCGGCTCGGTGCGCTGCTCCCGGACGGTGTACGAGCGCATCACCGCGCGCTCGTCGTCCGGCATCGCGCGCCAGGCGCCCAGGATCGCGTACATGTCCGGGTCGTCCAGCGGCGGCAGGACGGGCCCCGGCTGGCCGGGGTGCGGCAGGAAGAGGGAGAGCGACTGGTCGCGCCCGCCGGAGGCGAAGGCCTTCAGGTCGTCGCCGGTGAAGGTCACGCGGACCAGGGACGGGCCGAGCCGCCTCGTCCGGTCGACCTGGAGGCAGAAGAACTGGAACGGGGCGGTCTCGGCGTTCGTCATGGGTCAGGAAACCTTCTTCGCGTTCTCCAGCGCCTTGGCCAGGTCCTCGAGGAGCGGGGCGCACTTGGCGTACGAGTAGATCGGCTCGGTCACGCGCGGGATGACCTGACCGGCCTTGACGGCGGGCAGTGCGGCCCAGGTCGGCTTGGCCTTGAGCGCCTCGGGCTGGAGGGCGGAGGTGCGGTTGTCGAGCATGATGATGTCGGCCTCGTACTTCCCGACGTTCTCCCAGCTCAGGCCCTCGAACCAGCCGCCCTGGTCGAGCTTGGTGGGCGTGACGATGTTGACGCCCAGCTCCTTGAAGTAGAGCGTGTCGGTCGGCCGGGCCGGGGTGGAGACGTAGAACAGGTCGGGGGAGCCGGAGCCGATCAGGACCTTGATGTCCTTCTTGCCCTTGGCGGCCTGCCGGACGCGCTCGGCGGCGGCCTCGAAGCGGGCCTTGTCGTCCTGGATCTGCTTGGTCTTCACATCGGCGCCGAGGGAGGCGGCGAGGTCGACGTGGCGCTGGAGCACGGCCGGCATGGACTTGTCGGAGGCCCACAGGGCGACGCTCGGGGCGATCTTGAGGATCTTGTCCTTCTGCTCGGCCGGGACGTACCAGAGGTCGTTCTTCTCCCACATGTCCGTGATGAGGAGGTCCGGGTTGAGCTTGAGGTACTCCTCGATCTTGAACTCGCCCCAGACGTTGCCGATGACCTTGACCTTGGCGATGTCGAGGTCGCCCGCCTGGACGTCCGGCTTCACCTCGCCCGTCTTCGGGTCCTTGACCGTCGTCGGGCCGAAGACGCCCTTGACCTCGATGCCGAAGTCCTTGAGGGCGGCGGCCATACCGGTGAAGGCGACGATGTTCTTCGGCGTGGACTTCACCTCGACGGCGGTGCCACGGTCGTCGGTGAACTTCCAGGGACCGGACTTCTCGGAGCCCTTCGCGGACGAGCCGCCGTCCTTGGTGTTGGCGTCCTTGGTGCCGCAGGCGGCGAGCGCGGCGCCGAGCCCGAGGGCTCCGCCTGCGGCGAGGAGACCGCGACGGGTGAGGGAGGTGGCTCGGGCGTTGCTGGGCATGGCGGGGTCGCTTTCGGTTCGGTGCGTGCCGGGAAGGCCGGGCAAGTCGAAGGTAGGTTAGCCTAACCTCAGGTGAATCTGGAGGGGTGGGTTCCGGGTAGTGGGCAGTTGCACTCGAACCAGACCGTTTTGCCGTCGGTGGACGGCTCCACGCCCCAGCGGTCTGTCACGGCTTCCACGAGGGTGAGTCCCCGTCCGCTCTCGGCGAGCGGGTCGGCCGTCTTGGCGTACAGGGGCCCGGGGGTTGCGTCGGAAACCTCCACCCGGAGGGCGTGCGGCTCGCGCAGGATCAGTACGGTGCAGCGCCGCCCCGGGACGTGCCGTACGACGTTGGCGACGAGTTCGGTGAGCGCGAGTTCGGCGGCGTCGGTGAGGTGGGCGAGGTCCCAACGGCTGAGGAACATGCGGAGGATGCGGCGCATGTGACCGGCGGAGTGCTCACCGGCGGTGAAGCCCATGCGGTAGCTGTTTCGAAGTTCCGCCGGATAGAGGTCAGTTGCGTGATTCATGCCACCAGCGTGCGGCGGCGTGGTTACGCTCGGCTACGGAGCGAAACGAACGCAGTGATGCGTGAGCTTGGGGGTGACCTCGTCGTGGTCAACATCCGCAGTCTGGATCCGAGTGCCTCGCCGCTGGACTATTACGGCTCGGAACTCCGCCGGTTGAGGGAGGAGGCGGGGCTGAACCAGCAGCAGTTGGGCGACATCGTCTACTGCACGGCGTCGCTGATCGGCCAGATAGAGACGGCGAAGAAGGTCCCCACGCGCGAGTTCTCGGAGCGGCTGGACGCGGCGCTGATGACGGGCGGGTTGTTCTCGCGGTTGGTGGGGTTGGTTCTGAAGAGCCAGTTGCCCAGCTGGTTCCAGCCGTATGCGGAGATGGAGGCGAAGGCGGCTTACATCTCGACGTATCAGGCGCAGGTGGTCTACGGCTTGCTCCAGACGGACGGGTACGCGAGGGCGGTGCTCGGTGCGCGGACTGTGGACGACCTCGACACCAAGGTCGCCGCGCGTATGGAGCGCCAGCGCATCCTGGACCGGGAGACCGCGCCGTTGGTCTGGCTGGTGATGAGCGAGGCGGTGCTGCGCCAGGAGATCGGCGGACGTGCGCTCATGCGGAACCAACTCGCCCACCTGTTGGCCATGCAGGAACGGGAGTGGGTCAAGATCCAGGTCTTGCCGTTCGAGGCCGGGGCGCATGCGGGACTGATGGGATCGTTCAACCTGCTGCGGTTCGAGGATGACCCGGACATCGTCTACACGGAGGACTTCGTCCAAGGCCACATGACGGCCAATCCGGCCGCTTTCAGGGAAGGTTCACTCCGTTACGATCACCTGAGGGCCTCCGCCCTCTCCGTGGAGGACTCGACAGCACTGATCGCCCTCGTCATGGAGGAACACTATGGGGACCAACCAGAACCTGACGGGCGCACGCTGGCGTAAGTCCTCGTACAGCGGCGACACTGGCGGCGACTGCATCGAGTGCGCCCCACTCGGCACCGCCACGTGGCGCAAGTCCTCCTACAGCGGCGACACCGGCGGCGAGTGCATCGAGGTCGCCGACCTCACCGCCCACGTCGCCGTTCGGGACTCCAAGAACCCCGAGGGCCCCGTCTTCCTGGCGAGCCCCGCCGCGTTCACCGCGTTCGTGACCGCCACGGCCGAGGGGCTCTTCGGCTGACCTGGCACAGGGCCCTCGGGGGTCGGCGCTACTCCTGACGAGGCGACGGAGGCGGGCCTTGCGGCGCGCCGCGCCGATAAGGGTGCGGGGGCGTCGCAGGGTGGGCGGGGTGATCACCGTCGACACCGCTGCCGATTCCTCCGATTCGCACGTCCGCGCGGCCGTCGCCGACCGGGCGTACTGGTTGGTGGGGCTCGCCGTGGTTTTCAGCCTTGTTCAGCTGGTTCTGGTCGTGCCTGGGGCCGGGCTGGGGTGGGACGAGGCCGTCTATGTGAGCCAGGTGGGGGGTAACGCCCCGCCGGCGTTCTTCAGCGCGCCTCGGGCTCGGGGTGTGTCGTACCTTGTCGCGCCGGTTGCTGTCTTCACCGGCTCCACCAGCGCGATCCGTGTCTACCTCGCTGTGCTGTCCGGGGTGGGACTGTGGGGGGCGCTGCGGGTCTGGCGGGGGATTCTGCCTGTGTCGGTGCTGACCGTGGGGGGTGCTCTGTTCGCCGGGTTGTGGGTCACGCTCTTCTACGGGCCGCGTGTGATGCCCAATCTGTGGTGTGCGTTCGGGGCGCTCGCGGCGGTGGGGTTGTTTGTGCGGGTGGTGCGGGGAGGGCGCGCGGCGGTCCTGGGGCTCGGGGGTGTCGTGGCCGGGGTGATGCTCTTCCGGCCCGGGGACGGGGTCTGGCTCGCTCTGCCGCTCTGCGTGGCCGCTGTGGTGATGAGCGTCCGGGGTGGGGTGGCTGTGGTGGGCGGTGCGGTCCTCGGGGCCGTGCCGTGGGTTGTCGAGGCGTACGCGCGTTACGGGGGTCTCGCCGCGCGGTTGCGGCGGGCCGGGGAGATCCAGGGCCACCTGGGCTGGTATCTGTCCGTGGACGACCATGTCCGGGCGCTGGCCGGGCGTACCCTGTGCCGGCCCTGCGACGTGGCGTGGGAGCACCCCGTCACGGCGGTGTGGTGGCTGTTGCTGCCCGTGGTGGTGGTTGTGGGGGTCGTAGCCGCGTTCCGGGGCGGGCGGGGCGTTCCTGTGCTGCTCGCGACCGTCACTGCCGTGTCGATGGCCGGGCCGTATCTCTTGACCGTGGGCTATGCCGCTCCCCGTTTTCTGCTGCCTGCCTATGCGCTGCTGGCTCTGGCCGTGGGGGAGGGCGTGCGGTGCCTGGTCGGGGTCCGCTGGCGGGCGGCGGTCGTCGGTGTCTGTCTGGTCGGGCATCTGGCGGTGCAGTACGCCGTGCTTGACCGGGCCGTGAGCAACAGCCGGTCCGTGCGGGAGCAGTTCACTGGGATCGCGGCGGCCTTGCATGATGCCGGTGTGCGGCCGCCCTGTCTGGTCAGTGGGCTTGAGTACGTGATGGTCGGCTATTACGCGGGGTGTTCCAGCCGTCAGACGCGCGGGCACGACGCGAGCATCACGGTGGGGGGCATCGTCTCGGCCGCGCGGCGGATGCCGGTCGCCGTTGTCGTGCCTGCCGGGGCCGCGCCGCCGTCCTATGTGCGGGGGTGGCGGGTTGTGCCGTTGCCGGCGGCGCGGGGGTGGGAGCGGTACGACGCCTACGTGAGTGGGCCCGCCACCCCGGGAGGGGTGGCGGGCGTCGGTCAGGCGGAGAGGCCCAGCTCGCGGGCGATCAGCATGCGCTGAACCTCGCTCGTGCCCTCGCCGATCTCCAGGATCTTGGAGTCGCGCCACATGCGGGCCACGGGGTACTCGTTCATGAAGCCGTAGCCGCCGTGGATCTGGGTCGCCTCGCGGGCGTTGTCGACCGCGACGGTGGAGGAGTACAGCTTCGCCAGCGCCGCCTCCTTCTTGAACGGCTCGCCGAGGACGAGGCGCGAGGCGGCGTCGCGCCAGCCGATGCGGGCCATGTGGGCCCGCATCTCCATGTCGGCGATCTTGAACTGGATGGCCTGGTTGTCGCCGATCGGGCGGCCGAAGGCGTGACGTTCCTTCGCGTACTTCACGGACTCGTCCACACAGCCCTGGGCAAGGCCGGTCGCGAGGGCCGAGATGGCGATCCGGCCCTCGTCGAGGATGCGGAGGAACTGGGCGTAGCCCCGGCCTTCGTCACCGAGCAGGTTCTCGGCGGGCACGCGGACGTTGTCGAAGGACAGTTCGCGGGTGTCCGAGGCGTTCCAGCCGACCTTGGAGTAGGGCGCGGCGACCGTGAAGCCCGGGGTGCCCGAGGGGACGATGATCGAGGAGATCAGGGGGCGGCCGTCAGGCTTGCGGCCGGTGACGGCGGTGACGGTGACCAGGCCCGTGATGTCCGTACCGGAGTTCGTGATGAAGCACTTCGAGCCGTTGATGACCCAGTCGTCGCCGTCGCGGACGGCGGTGGTGCGGGTGCCGCCGGCGTCGCTGCCCGCGCCGGGCTCGGTCAGGCCGAAGGCGCCCAGGATCTCGCCCGAGCACATCCGGGGGAGCCACTCCTGCTTCTGCTCCTCGGTGCCGAAGCGGTAGACGGGCATCGCGCCGAGCGAGACACCGGCCTCCAGGGTGATGGCCACGGAGGAGTCGACGCGGGCGAGCTCTTCGAGCGCGATGCCGAGGGCGAGGTAGTCGCCGCCCATGCCGCCGTACTCCTCCGGGAAGGGCAGGCCGAAGAGGCCCATGCGGCCCATCTCGCGGACGATCTCGTACGGGAACTCGTGGCGCTCGTAGTAGTCGCCGATCTTCGGGGCGACGACGTCGTGCGCGAACTCCTCCACGGTGCGGCGGAGTTCCTCGTGCTCTTCGGAGAGCCGGTGGTCGAGGGACATGGGTGACGTCACTCCTTGTGGGAGAGGGCGCGGACGGTACGGGACGGGCTCGGTCGGCCCAGTTGTTCGGCCATCCACGCGCTGGTGGCGGTGAGGGCGGCCAGATCGACCCCGGTCTCGATGCCGAGGCCGTCGAGCATCCACACGAGGTCCTCGGTGGCGAGGTTGCCGGTGGCGCTCTTGGCGTACGGGCAGCCGCCGAGGCCGCCGGCGGAGGCGTCGACGGTGGTGACGCCGTGCTGGAGGGCGGCGAGGGTGTTGGAGAGGGCCTGGCCGTAGGTGTCGTGGAAGTGGACGGCCAGGCGGGATGTGGGTACGCCGGCGTCGTTCAGGCTCTGGAGCAGGTGGGTGACGTGGCCCGGGGTGGCCACTCCGATGGTGTCGCCGAGGCTCAGTTCGTCGCAGCCCATGTCGGCGAGGGCCTTGGTGACGCGGACGACCTGCTCGACGGGGACCGGGCCCTCCCAGGGGTCGCCGAAGCACATGGAGAGGTAGCCGCGGATGCGCAGGCCCTGCTCTATGGCCCGGGTGACGACGGGCTCGAACATGGCGAGGGCCTCGTCGACGGTCCGGTTGAGGTTGGCCTTCGCGAAGGACTCGGTGGCCGAGGCGAAGACGGCGACCTCGCGCGCGCCGAGGGCGAGGGCGCGGTCGAGGCCGCGCTCGTTCGGCACGAGGACAGGAAGGCGCGCCCGCACGTCCTTGAGGAGCGGGAACAGGTCTTCGGCGTCGGCCAGCTGGGGCACCCACTTGGGGTGGACGAAGCTGGTCGCCTCCACGGTGGAGAGCCCGGCGGCGGCGAGCCTGCGGACGAACTCGGCCTTCGTGGCGGTCGGGACGACGGTCTTCTCGTTCTGGAGCCCGTCGCGCGGCCCGACCTCGTGGATCCGGACCCGGGCGGGGAGCCCGGGGGCGGGCACGCGCATGGGCAGGCCCGTGGTCATGATTCCTCCCTGGGGGCCACCACGGCGAGGATCTGGTCCATGGCGACGGTGGAGCCGGGGGTGACGTCCAGCTCGGTGACGGTGCCGGCGTGCGGGGCGGAGATGACGTGCTCCATCTTCATGGCCTCGACGACGAGCAGGCTCTGCCCGGCCTCGACCTGGTCCCCGACCGCGACCTTGACGACCGTGACGGTCCCCGGCATGGGCGCGGCGAGCGTGTCGGCCCCGCCGTGCCGGGCGCCGGTGAGGGCGGCGGCGACGGGGTCGTGGTCCTGAAGGTGCCAGGAGTCCCCGTCCCGTCCGAGCCACAGCCCCTCCGGGGAGGGGGCGAGGTGGAAGTGGTGGACGACCCCGTCGAGGTGAACGGTCACGTGGTCGGCGGTGACCTCCCCGACCGCGCCCCTTCCCGCAGTACCGATCGGCGGCTCCGCCGCGGGCGCGTCGCCGAGCAGAAGCTCCGCCGTCCCGGCCGTGCCGCGCACGCGGGCCGTCACCGGGTCGTGGCCCGGGACGCGGAAGTGGTGCGGGGTCCAGGCCGGTTGGCCGCCCAGGCGCCAGCCGGAGCGCGCGTCGAAGGGATCCCCCCAGCCCTCGGCAGACCCGCGGCGGAGCCGCTGATCGGCGCTGCGGGAAGGGGCGGGGTGGGGGAACTGCCGCAGCAGCGCCGCCGCCGCGTAGACCTCCGGCGGGACCGAGCCCTCCACCAGGCCGTCCGCGTCCCGCTCCACCAAGCCCGTGTCCAAGTCACCCGCGACCACCGACTCGTGCGCCAGCAGTCTCCGCAGGAAGCCCGCGTTCGTCTGGACGCCCAGGGTGACCGTGTCCGCGAGGGCCGCGCGGAGGCGGCGGAGGGCCGTGGGGCGGTCCTTCGCGTGGACGATGACCTTCGAGAGCATCGGGTCGTAGAGGCTGCCGACCTCCGTGCCCTCGGTCAGGCCCGAGTCCGTGCGGACGCCGTCGCCCGACGGCTCGCGCAGGGACAGGACCGTGCCGCCCGACGGGAGGAAGCCCCGCGAGGGGTCCTCCGCGCAGATGCGGGCCTCGATGGCCCAGCCGTCCAGGCGGACGTCCGACTGGGCGAAGGCCAGCTTCTCGCCGGCCGCCACCCGGAGTTGCCACTCGACCAGGTCGATGCCCGTGATGAGCTCGGTGACCGGGTGCTCCACCTGGAGGCGGGTGTTCATCTCCATGAAGTAGTACGAGGAGGGGTCCACGCCCGGCACGATGAACTCGACCGTGCCCGCGCCCACATAGCCGCACGAGCGGGCCGCCTCGACCGCCGCCGCGCCCATCGACGCCCGGATCTCCGGGGTCAGCAGGACGCTCGGGGCCTCTTCGATGATCTTCTGGTGGCGGCGCTGGAGCGAGCACTCGCGCTCGCCCAGGTGCACCACGTTGCCATGGCCGTCCGCCAGGACCTGGATCTCGATGTGCCGGGGGCGGTCGATCCACCGCTCCACCAGGAGCGTGTCGTCGCCGAACGAGGAACGGGCCTCGCGGCGGGCCGCCGCGATCTCGTCCTCCAGCGTCGACAGGTCGCGGACAAGACGCATGCCCTTTCCGCCGCCGCCCGCCGAGGGCTTCAGCAGGACCGGTGCGCCCAACTCCCGGGCCGCGTCCACGATGTCCGGGTCCGCCGCGCCCGGTACCACCGGGACGCCCGCGGCCTTCACCGTCTCCTTCGCCCGGATCTTGTCGCCCATCAGGGAGATCGCCGAGGCCGGCGGGCCGATGAAGGTCAGGCCCGCCTCTTCGCACGCCTGCGCGAAGCCGGCGTTCTCCGCGAGGAAGCCGTAGCCGGGGTGCACCGCCTGCGCGCCCGTGCGGCGGGCCGCGTCGAGGAGCGCCTCGACCGAGAGGTAGCTCTCCGAGGCCGGTGGCGGTCCGATCCGTACCGCCGTGTCCGCCTCCCGTACGTGACGGGCCTCCGCGTCCGCGTCGCTGTACACCGCCACCGAGCGGACGCCGAGCGCGCGAAGGGTGCGGATGACGCGGACCGCGATCTCGCCGCGGTTGGCGACGAGCACTGTGTCGAACATGGACTCCCTCACATCCGGAAGACGCCGAACTGGGGGTCACCCAGGGGCGCGTTGGCACAGGCCGTCAGGGCGAGGCCCACCACCTGGCGGGTCTCCATCGGGTCGATGACCCCGTCGTCCCAGAGGCGGGCGCTCGCGTAGTAGGCGTTGCCCTGGGTCTCGTACTGCGCGCGGATCGGGGCCTTGAAGGCCTCCTCGTCCTCCGCGCTCCACTCGTCGCCGAGCTGGTCCCGCTTGACGGTCGCGAGGACGGACGCCGCCTGCTCGCCGCCCATGACCGAGATCTTGGCGTTGGGCCACATCCACAGGAAGCGCGGGGAGTACGCCCGGCCGCACATCGAGTAGTTGCCCGCGCCGTACGAGCCGCCGACGACCACCGTCAGCTTCGGCACGCGCGTGGTCGCCACCGCCGTGACCATCTTGGCGCCGTGCTTGGCGATGCCGCCGGCCTCGTAGTCCTTGCCGACCATGAAGCCGGAGATGTTCTGGAGGAAGAGGAGCGGGATGCCGCGCTGGTCGCACAGCTCGATGAAGTGCGCGCCCTTCTGGGCGGATTCGGAGAACAGGATGCCGTTGTTGGCGACGATCCCCACCGGGTGGCCGTGGATCCGGGCGAAGCCGGTGACCAGCGTCTGCCCGTACTCCGCCTTGAACTCCTGGAAGCGGGAGGCGTCCACGATCCGCGCGATGACCTCACGGACGTCGTACGGGGTGCGGGAGTCCACCGGCACCGCGCCGTAGAGCCCCGCCGGGTCGACCTTCGGCTCCTCGACGGGCTCCACCGACCAGGGCAGGGCCCCGCGCGCGGGGAGCGTCGCGACGATGTTGCGGACGATCCGGAGGGCGTGCGCGTCGTCCTCGGCGAGGTGGTCGGTGACTCCGGACGTACGGGAGTGCACCTCGCCGCCGCCCAGCTCCTCCGCCGTGACGACCTCGCCGGTCGCGGCCTTCACCAGCGGCGGTCCGCCGAGGAAGATCGTGCCCTGGTTCCGTACGATCACGGCCTCGTCGCTCATCGCCGGGACGTACGCGCCACCGGCCGTGCACGAGCCGAGGACGGCGGCGATCTGCGGGATGCCCGCGCCGGACATCCGTGCCTGGTTGTAGAAGATCCGGCCGAAGTGCTCCCGGTCCGGGAAGACCTCGTCCTGCATCGGCAGGAACGCGCCGCCGGAGTCCACCAGGTAGAGGCAGGGGAGACGATTCTCCAGCGCCACCTCCTGGGCCCGCAGGTGCTTCTTCACCGTCATCGGGTAGTACGTGCCGCCCTTGACGGTCGCGTCGTTGGCGACGATCACGCACTCGCGTCCACTGACCCGGCCGATGCCCGCGATGACCCCGGCGGCCGGGGCCGCGTCGCCGTACATGCCGTTCGCGGCGAGCGGCGCGAGCTCCAGGAACGGGGAACCCGGGTCCAGGAGCGTGTCCACGCGGTCGCGCGGCAGCAGCTTGCCCCGCGCGGTGTGCCGGGCGCGGGCCTTCTCGCCGCCGCCGAGCGCGACCGCGGCGAGCTTGGCGCGGAGCGTGGCCGTCAGCTCCTCGTGCGCCGCCTCGTTGGCCTGCCAGGCCGCCGACGCGGGATCTGCCGCGCTCGTCAGCACAGGTGCCTGCTGCATCCCTCGAGCTCCCTTGCTCGGTTAATGAGCGTTAACGTATGTCGTTCAGGTTAACGACCGCTAACCCCATTGTCTAGAATCGATTCCATGACCACCACCGCCAGGACCGACGCCCCCACGCGACGCGAGCAGATCCTCAAGGAGGCCGCTCGCCTCTTCGCCGAGCGCGGTTTCCACGGCGTGGGCGTCGACGAGATAGGGGCCGCGGTCGGCATCAGCGGCCCCGGGCTCTACCGCCACTTCCCGGGCAAGGACGCGATGCTCGCGGAGCTGCTCGTCGGGATCAGCGAGCGCCTCCTGGACGGTGGCCGACTGCGGGTGGGCGACGCCGCCGACGATCCGCGGGCGCTGCTCGGGGCGCTCATCGACGGGCACATCGACTTCGCGCTCGACGACCGGCCGCTGATCACCCTGCACGACCGGGAGCTGGACCGGCTCAAGGACGAGGACCGCAAGCGGGTCCGTCAGCTGCAGCGGCAGTACGTGGAGCTGTGGGTGACGGTCGTACGGGAGCTGTACCCGGCGGCCGGCGAGTCCGAGGCGCGGGCCGCCGTGCACGCCGTCTTCGGCCTGCTGAACTCGACACCGCACCTCGCCGCGTTGGGACGCGGGGCCATGGAGGAGCTGCTCAGGCGTCTGGCGCACGGAGCGTTCCAAGCGCTGGCGGAGGCGTAGCCTCCGGTCCACGGGGTGGAAACGGGCCGCCGCCGCCCCGGCGGCCCGGCAGAATGAGCACCATGCCGATACTCAGTCGCCCCGCCCTTGTCGAGCACCTCGTACGGACCCGGATCGCGGGAGACGTCGCCACGCCGCGCGACAACAACCTCTCCCACTACCGCAAGCTCGCCAACGGCGACCGGCACTACTGGCTCGGCCTGGAGCTCGGGGACCGGTGGACCGACGAGCAGGACGTGCTCGCCGTGATGGCCGAGCGGTGCGGGGTGAACGACGACCCCGCCCACCGCACCGGGCAGGACACCATCGACCCCGAGCTGACCGTCGACGCCCTCGACCGGGCGGCCGCCCGGCTGCGCAAGGCCGCCGCGGGGAAGCAGCGGGTGCTCTTCGCGACCGGGCACCCGGGCTCGCTGATCGACGCCCACAGCCGGGTCGCCGCCGCGCTACGGGCCCAGGGCTGCGACATCGTACGGATCCCCGGCGGGCTCACCGCCGACGAGGGGTACGTCGTGCAGTTCGCGGACGTGGCCGTCTTCGAGCGGGGCGCGACGCTCTGGCACACCCATTCGCCGGAGCCCATGAACGCGATCCTGGACGCGCTCGGCGAGGACGGCCGGCCGGACCTCGTCGTCGCCGACCACGGCTGGGCGGGCCGCGCGGGCCAGCGCGGGATCGACTCCGTCGGCTACGCCGACTGCAACGACCCGGCGCTCTTCATCGGCGAGGCCGAGGGCACGATGCAGGTCACGATCCCCCTGGACGACCACGTCCTGGACCCCCGCTTCTACGAGCCCCTCACCGACTACCTGCTGGACGCGTCGGGCCTCGGCTGACCCCCGGCCCCGCCGCGGGCGGTCGTCCCGCCGGGCGGCGGCGACGGCTCGCAGGGGGCGGTCATGTGCGACGGGCCGTCGGGTCGTCAGCGCGGGACGCGGACGACACCTTCCTGGATGACGGAGATCGCCAGCTGCCCGTCCTGCGTGTAGATGCGGGCCTGGCCCAGGCCCCGCCCGCCCGAGGCGGACGGCGACTCCTGGTCGTACAGCAGCCATTCGTCGGCCCGGAACGGACGGTGGAACCACATGGCGTGGTCCAGCGACGCCCCGACGACGTCCCCGACCGCCCAGCCGCCCCGCCCGTGGGCGAGCAGCACCGAGTCGAGCAGCGTCATGTCGGAGACGTACGTCGCCAGGCAGACGTGCAGCAGCGGGTCGTCCGCCAGCTTGCCGTTCGTGCGGAACCAGACCTGCGAGCGCGGCTCGCGCGGCTCACCGACCGAGCCCCAGGGCGGCGTGTCGACGTACCGCAGGTCCACCGCCGCCCGCGCCTCGACGAGCCGTGCGGCGACGTCCGCCGGGAGGTGCCGGGGCAGCATCTCGGCGGCCGTCGGCAGGGACTCCGGGTCCGGCGCGGCGGGCATCACGTACTGGTGCTCCAGCCCCTCCTCGTACGTCTGGAAGGACGCGGAGAGGTGGAAGATCGGCTGCCCGTGCTGGACGGCGACGACCCGCCGGGTGGTGAAGGAGCGGCCGTCGCGGATCCGGTCGACCGTGTACACGATCGGCGCGCCCGGGTCCCCCGCACGCAGGAAGTACGCGTGCAGGGAGTGCGCGAGACGGTCGCCGGGGACGGTCCGCCCCGCCGCCACCAGCGCCTGGGCGGCCACCTGGCCGCCGAAGACGCGGGGGACGAGCGCGGAGCGGGACTCGCCCCGGAAGAAGTCCTGCTCGATCTGCTCCAGGTCGAGCAGATCGAGCAGGGAGTCGAGCGCCTCGGGCACTTACAGACCCATCGACTTCGCGATGATCGACTTCATGATCTCGCTGGTGCCGCCGTAGATGCGGTTGACGCGGTTGTCGGCGTACAGGCGCGCGATCGGGTACTCGTTCATGTAGCCGTAGCCGCCGTGGAGCTGGAGGCAGCGGTCGATGACGCGGTGCGCGACCTCGCTGCAGAAGAGCTTGGCGCTCGCGGCCTCGGCCGGGGTCAGCTCGCCCGCGTCCAGGGCCTCCAGGGCGCGGTCGGCGACGGCCTCGGCCGCGTCCACCTCGGCCTGGCAGGCGGCCAGTTCGAACTTGGTGTTCTGGAAGTGCGCGACCGGCTTGCCGAAGACCGTGCGGTCCGTGACGTACTGCTGGGCGAAGCGGACGGCGGCCTTGGCCTGCGCGTAGGCGCCGAAGGCGATGCCCCAGCGCTCGGAGGCCAGGTTGTGGCCGAGGTAGTAGAAGCCCTTGCCCTCCTCGCCGAGGAGGTCCTCGACCGGCACCTTCACGTCGACGAACGCCAGCTCGGCGGTGTCGGAGGTGCGCAGGCCGAGCTTGTCCAGCTTGCGGCCGATGGAGTAGCCCTCGGACTTGGTGTCCACGGCGAAGAGGGAGATGCCGAAGCGGCGGTCCTCGGCCGTCGGGGCGGACGTACGGGCGCAGACGATCACGCGGTCGGCGTGGACGCCACCGGTGATGAAGGTCTTGGCGCCGTTGAGGACGTAGTGCGTGCCGTCCTCGGAGAGCTTGGCGGTGGTCTTCATGCCCGCGACGTCGGAGCCGGTGCCCGGCTCGGTCATCGCCAGCGCCCACATCTCCTCGCCGGTGACGAACTTCGAGAGGTAGCGCTTCTTCTGCTCGTCGGTGGCGAGCATCTTGATGTACGGCAGGGCGAGCAGCACGTGCACGCCGGAGCCGCCGAACTGCACGCCCGCGCGCGAGGTCTCCTCGTAGAGGACGGCCTCGAACTTGTGGGTGTCCAGGCCCGCGCCGCCGAACTCCTCGGGGACGTTGATGCCGAAGATGCCCAGCTCGCCGAGCTTCTCGTAGAACTCGCGCGGCGCCTGGCCCGCGGCGAACCACTCGTCGTAGACGGGGACGACCTCGGCCTCGATGAAGGCGCGGATGGTCTCCCGGAACGCCTCGTGGTCCTCGTTGAATACGGTACGGCGCACGAGCCGCCTCCTTCGGAGTCCTGGACATAAGTCTAAGCGCTTGCTCAGTCAAGTTACCCATCGGTTCTTATCGCTGTCCAGGGCTGAGCGCCCAGGGTTGCCCACATCACGTCGGGTCAGGGCGCGGTGGTCCAGCGGCGGCCCACGGTGTCGTACGCGTACACCGGTCCCTTGAGCGCGCTCGTACGGAACGGACGGCCGCCGTCGTCGATCCGGACCGTGCCGGAACGGCCCGCGCCGCTCCACTCCAACTCCAGGTACCAGCGGCAGTCGCAGCCGGCCGTCCGGGCGTCGATCAACAGCTCCTCCGGTTCGGCGGCGCTGACCGCGTACGGGAAGGAGACGGCCGGGAGCGTCCGGCCCTCCTCCCCTGAGGCGTCGTACCCGTCCAACGCCCGCGCCACGGGCCGCGGCCGGTCCAGGTCCACCTCGAAACGGCGCGGCGTCACCGCCCCGCCGCACCCGTCGTCCATCCGGTACGCCGCCCATGGCAGCGGCGCGGCCCGCTCCACCACCCGCACGTGCAGCGCCTGGAGGACCACAGCCGCCGCACCCTTCCCCTGCACCGACACGCGCACCAGCGTCTCCCCGCCGTGCACGGCCCCCTGCGTCGTCGCCCAGCTCCGCGCGTCGGCCGCCTCCGGCGGGGGAGGGGGCGTCCGCTCCACGAGGTAGGAGTGCCCGCACCCGTTCTTCCAGATGTGCGAGGCGACCGTCCACGTCAGCGGCGCCGGTGGTTCGGTGGCCCGCTCCCGGGTCTTCCCGGGCAGCAGTACGGCTCCGAGCGTCACCATCCCCGCGACCGCCACCGCCCCGCCGACCACGCCCATCCACCCCCACCGGCGCCTGCGCCACTCGGACGGGAGGCCCGGCACGCGCGTGTGCACGGGTGGTTCCAGCTCGGGCTCGGGCGGCGCCTGCGGGGCCGATGCGGGCTTCGGAGCCGGCTTCACCTCCGGAGCCGGCTTCGGCTCAGCGCCGGGTTCCGGCGCCGGAGGGCGGCGGGCGCCGTCCGCGCGGGTCCAGGCCCCCTCCAGGTCCCGCCGCTCCCCCTCGTCCGCCCCGCACAGCACGGCGAGGCGGTCGACCACGGCGAACTCCTCCGGGACGGTCGCGCCCGAGCAGTAGCGGTGGAGGGTGGACGCGCTGACGCTCAGGCGCCGGCCCAGCGCCTCGTAACTCCTCCCGTCCCGCGCCTTCAGCGTGCGCATGAGCCGCGCGAACTCGTCGACAGCGGCGTCCTTCGGCATTCCATCCCCCTCGACCCTGCGTCCCACCCTTCACGTCCTTGCACGTCAGTGGGGGTGGAATGGTTCCGGGACGGATGGTGGGCGCGTCGCCGTTGCAGGCGGCGGGCGCCGGCCCCGACGCTGGTGGAGCACTGACCGAACGACCCGACGGGGGATCCACCACCATGAACAAGTTCCGTACCGCACTCGCCACCGCCGCCGCTGCGGCCCTGGGCCTCGCGGCCCTCGCCACGGCCCCGGCGCAGGCCGCCGCCCAGCCCGCTTTCCTCGCCGCGTCCCAGATGCCGCCGTCGTCGACGCCGTGGACCGCCACGCAGGTCTTCACCGGCGTCCCGGAGAACGGCGGCGCCCTCTGTGCCCCGTACAAGATCCCGGCGCAGAACAGCCGCTACCGCGAGTTCTCCACCGAGCTCGACACCAACGGCGTCCAGATCACCACCGTCGCCCGCACCGAGGCCGACGCCGTGAAGCTGGTCGACACCCTCCGCAAGGCCCTCGCCGGCTGCGGGCCCCTGCTGGAGCAGCAGAACCCGGGCCTGAAGGCCGTCAGCGCCTCCCACGGCAAGGTCGCCGTCGAGGAGGGCGCCTGGGTCTACAGCCTGGACACCGCCGACCCGCAGATCGGCATCACCGACATCCACCTCTTCTCGGTGGGCCGTGACGGCCGGACCGTCACCTTCGTCCGGTGGGGTCAGATGGGCGACCTGAAGGACGCTCCCGTGGAGGCCTTCAAGGCAACGACGAAGACCGCCGTGAACAAGCTCTGGCCCTGAGCTCTGAGTCCTGAGCCCTGACCGCAGGACGGTTCCGCCCTCGGCCCGTCACAGCCGGCCGAGGGCGAACCACAGCTCCATCCGTACGTCCACGTCGTCCAGGTCCATGGCCAGGAGCGTGGCGCAGCGGGCGATGCGCTGGCGGACGGTGTTGCGGTGGATGTCCAGGGCGACGGCCGTACGGTCCCAGTTGCCGTGCAGCGAGAGCCAGGTGCGCAGCGTCTCCGTCAGCGGCTCCCCGATGGGGGCGAGCAGGGTCCGGGCGTACGCGGCGGCCTCCGCTTCGTCCATCAGCCCGCCGAACCCGGCGGGCCGGTGGCGTACGAGGTCGGTGCGGCCGGCCTCGGCCCGGCGCAGGGCCCGCGCGGCCTGGGCGTCGCCGACCGGCAGGTCGCTCGCCTCGACGGGGGCGGCGACCCCGAGGGTCCAGCCGGGCTGGGCGGTGACGGGCGAGGAGGCGGGGACCAGGAGCCGTACGGGCCCGGTCTCGGGCGCTTCGAGCAGCGGCGTCCCGAGCGCCTCCGCCAGGCTCGGGGCCGCGAACGGCGTGCCGTCGCCGCCCCGGGCGTGGACGACGGTCCAGGGGCCCGGGCCGAGGGCCCGGGTGGCCTCCTCGGGCCTGGCGCCCAGGAGGAGGCGGACCAGGGCCGCGTCGCGGGCCGAGACGTCCGCCCCCCGATGCGGGGCCGTGAGGAGCGAGAGCAGGACGACCGCGACGCCCGCGATCGTGTGGTCCCCGGGCTCCCGGCTCTCCGTCGCGACCCCAAGAGTCAGCCCCTCGCCGCCGCCCAGCGCGTACGCGGCGAGCCGCAGCCCGTCGCCCTCGCCGCTCGCCGTGGCCGGGCCGCCGGGCCGGGGGCCCACCACCCCCGCCAGCTCCATGAGCGCCCGGGACACCGTGCCCGGCAGCTCACGCCCCGCCGCCGCGTACGGCGTGCCGTCCGCCGTGTAGAGCACCGCGCGCCCGCCGAGCCGTGAGGCCAGCGCCCCGAGGACCGCCGGGACCGGCGCCGGCCGGGCCGCGGCCGCCGCCAGCGACTGCTGGGCCTCGGTCACCCGCCGCAGCTCCCGGTGGCGGGCCTCCGCCATCAGCCGCCAGACCGCCCGGGCCACCGCCGTGAACGGGGTGTGCGGGGGCACTTCGAGCAGCGGCAGCCCGTGCTGCTCGCACGCCGCGACCAGGGCCGCGGGCACCGTGTCGTAGACCGGGGTGACACCGAAGCCGAGCGCCGCCGCCCCCGCCTCCACGACCCGCTCGACGTAGTGCGCCGGCCGGGTGAGCTGCACGCCCGCCGTCATCAGCAGCTCGCCGCCGAGCAGGTACGGGTACGGGTCGGCCATCTCGGAGGTGTGCACCCAGTGGACGGCGGCGTCGGCCGGGCCGGCCAGCAGCCGCAGCCCGAGGTCCTTCCGGCTCAGCAGGGCGGCCAGGGAGACCGGTGGGGCCGGTGGTGTCGATGTGGGTTCCTGGGCGGGCATCGCTATGGACCTTTCGTACATCGCACCCGGTTGGCAGTGGATGAAACTTACGCTTCATCGTCGCTTTCCGGCCACCTAGCCTCGTGCCATCCAGCGGCCGCGGGTACGGGCGGATGTCCTCGCGATCAGTCACTGGAGTCACTTCCCCGCACGACACGCCACCGGAACGAACGAGGGAGGGCCCCATGGCCGTCGACTACACAGTGATCGTCCTGTACTTGGCCGGCATGCTCGCGATGGGCTGGTGGGGCATGCGCCGCGCCAGGTCCAAGAGCGAGTTCCTGGTCGCGGGTCGTCGGCTCGGTCCCTGGATGTACTCCGGGACCATGGCCGCCATCGTCCTCGGCGGCGCCTCCACCATCGGTGGTGTGGGACTCGGCTACAAGTACGGCCTCTCCGGCGCGTGGATGGTCTTCACCATCGGTCTCGGTCTGCTCGCCCTCTCCGTCTTCTTCTCCGCGCGGATCGCGCGGCTGAAGGTCTACACCGTCTCCGAGATGCTCGACCTGCGCTACGGCGGCAAGGCCGGCGTCATCTCGGGCGTGGTCATGTGGGCGTACACGCTGATGCTCGCGGTCACCTCGACCATCGCGTACGCCACGATCTTCGACGTCCTCTTCGACATGCCGCGCACCGCCGCGATCGTCCTGGGCGGCGCCATCGTCGTCGCGTACTCGACGCTCGGCGGCATGTGGTCCATCACGCTCACCGACATGGTGCAGTTCGTGGTGAAGACCGTCGGCGTGCTGATCCTGCTGCTGCCGATCGCCGTCATCAAGGCGGGCGGCTTCGCCGAGATGAAGGCCCAGCTGCCGACCGAGTACTTCGCGCCGCTCGGCATCGGCGGCGAGACGATCTTCACGTACGTGCTGATCTACACCTTCGGCATGCTCATCGGCCAGGACATCTGGCAGCGGGTGTTCACCGCGCGGACCGACAAGGTCGCCAAGTGGGGCGGCACGGTCGCCGGTACGTACTGTCTCGTCTACGCCCTGGCCGGCGCGGTCATCGGCACCGCCGCCAAGGTCCTCTACCCCAAGCTGCCCAGCGCCGACGACGCCTTCGCGACCATCGTCAAGGACGAACTGCCCATGGGCGTGCGGGGCCTGGTCCTCGCCGCCGCGCTCGCCGCCGTGATGTCCACCTCCTCCGGCGCGCTGATCGCGTGCGCCACCGTCGCCAACAACGACATCTGGCAGAGGCTGCGGGGGCCGGCGAAGCGGGACGGCGAGGAGCACGACGAGGTGAAGGGGAACCGTCTCTTCATCCTCCTCATGGGCATCGCCACGATTCTCGTCGCCGTCGCCCTCAACGACGTCGTCCAGGCGCTGACCGTCGCCTACAACCTGCTGGTCGGCGGCCTGCTCGTGCCGATCCTCGGCGGCCTGCTGTGGCGCCGCGGCACGGTCCAGGGCGCGCTTGCCGCGGTCACCGTCGGCGGCCTCTCCGTGATTGGCCTGATGTGGGCTTACGGAATCTTGGCAAATGAGCCTGTTTACTATGGTTTGTTGGCCTCGCTCGCCGCGTATGTGATCGTTTCCCTGGCGACCCGCCCGACGGACGCCGCCGTGCTCGCCCACTGGCGTGCCCGGCTGGCGGGCCAGGACACCCCCGAAACGGACGCCGACGCCGACCCGAAGGCGCCGGAGACCGTGCCGGCGCCGACGACCGGCTGACGGCACCAGACTCCCGGCCGGGGCCCGAGACGACCCTCGGGCCCCGACCGGACACCACCGACACACCCAGGAGGACCCGACCATGAGCAGCAGCGACCAGAACGCCTTCCGCGGCCCGACCGACTCGTCCCGCATCCCGCGGTACGCCGGTCCCGCGACGTTCGCCCGGCTGCCGCGACTCGACGAGGTCGGCACCACCGACGTCGCCGTGGTCGGCATCCCCTTCGACAGCGGCGTCTCCTACCGCCCCGGCGCCCGCTTCGGCGGCAACGCCATCCGCGAGGCCTCCCGCCTCCTGCGCCCCTACAACCCGGCGCAGGACGCCTCGCCGTTCGCCCTGGCGCAGGTCGCCGACGCCGGTGACATCGCGGCCAACCCGTTCAACATCAACGAGGCCGTCGAGACGATCGAGGCCGCCGCCGACGACCTGCTCGCCACCGGCGCCCGCATGATGACCCTCGGCGGCGACCACACCGTCGCGCTGCCGCTGCTGCGCTCCGTCGCCAAGAAGCACGGCCCGGTCGCGCTGCTCCACTTCGACGCGCACCTCGACACCTGGGACACGTACTTCGGCGCCGAGTACACCCACGGCACCCCGTTCCGCCGCGCCGTCGAGGAGGGCATCCTCGACACCTCCGCCCTGTCGCACGTCGGTACGCGCGGCCCGCTGTACGGCAAGCAGGACCTGACCGACGACGAGAAGATGGGCTTCGGCATCGTCACCTCGGCGGACATCTACCGCCGCGGCGCCGACGAGGTCGCCGACCAGCTGCGCCAGCGCATCGGCGACCGCCCGCTGTACATCTCCATCGACATCGACTGCCTCGACCCGGCGCACGCCCCCGGCACCGGCACCCCGGAGGCGGGCGGCATGACCTCGCGCGAGCTCCTGGAGATCCTGCGCGGCCTGTCCTCCTGCAACCTGGTCTCCGCGGACGTCGTGGAGGTGGCCCCCGCCTACGACCACGCGGAGATCACGGCGGTCGCGGCCTCGCACACGGCGTACGAACTGACGACGATCATGAGCCGCCAGATCGCGGCGGCCCGCGACGCGCAGTAGCGCCGCCGGGGGGCGGCGCGTGCCACGGGCAGCGCGCCGCGCCCGGCCGCTGCCGCGTCGGGTTTGTGGGCAATCGTTCCGCAGGGCGGAACGGGTGGGCACAAACCCGACCACCGGCCCGCACCCGACCTACCGAGCCACGCCCGAGGGGACCCGTCCATGACCCACGACCACGACCTCGTCCTGCGCCCCACCGCCGCGCAGACGGCCGCCGCGCTCAACCCGCCCCCCGGGCGGACCGGCGGTGACCTCGTCGTCGAGACCCTCAGCGGACTCGGCGCGACCACCGTCTTCGGGCTCCCCGGCCAGCACGCGCTCGGCATGTTCGACGCGCTGCGCCGCTCCTCGCTCACGTACGTCGGCCTGCGCGTCGAGAACAACGCGGGCTTCGCGGCGGACGCGTACGGCCGGATGACCGGCGAGGCGGCCCCGCTGCTCCTCTCCACCGGCCCCGGCGCCCTGATGTCGCTGGCCGCGCTCCAGGAGGCGGCGGCCGCCTCCGCGCCGGTCCTCGCGATCGGCAGCCAGGTCCCGGTGGCGGGGCTCGGCGGCGGGCGGCACGGGTACCTGCACGAGCTGCGCGACCAGCAGGCGTCCTTCCGGGACATCGTGAAGTCCGTGCACACGGTCCGTACGCAGTCCCAGATCCCGTCCGCGATCGCGGCGGCCTGGGAGTCGGCGCTGACCGCACCGCACGGCCCGGTCTGGGTCGAGATCCCTCAGGACGTGCTCCTGGCCGGGACGACGCTGCCGGTCGTCACGGCGATGGACGCGACGCCCGAGGAGGTCGTCCCCCGCCCCGAGCTGACGGCGGTGGCGGCGCACCTGCTGGCGAACGCCGAGCGGCCCGCGATCATCGCGGGCGGCGGGGTCGTCCGCTCCGACGCGTCGGGCAAGCTGCGCGCGCTCGCCGAGCGGATCGCGGCGCCCGTGGTCACCACCTTCGGCGGCAAGGGCGCGTTCCCGTGGGAGCACCCGCTCTCGCTCCAGTCCTGGCTGGAGGACCGGCACACCACCGAGTTCCTGGAGGACGCGGACGTCCTGCTGGTCGTCGGCTCGGGGCTCGGCGAGCTGTCGTCGAATTACCACACGTTCGCCCCGCGCGGCCGGGTGATCCAGATCGAGGCGGACGCGGGCAAGCTGGAGTCCAACCACCCCGCGCTCGGCATCCACGCGGACGCGCGTCTGGCGCTCCAGGCGCTCCTGGAGACGGTGGAGGTACGGCAGGACCCGACGGCCCCGGAGCGGGTGAAGGCCGTCCTGACAAAGGTCAGGGACCGGATCGCGGCGCAGGACCTCGGCCTGGAGCAGCGGATCGTGGCGTCCGTGCGGGAGGCGCTGCCGGACGACTCGCCGAGCTTCTGGGACATGACGATCCTGGCGTACTGGGCGTGGTCGGCCTTCGACGCGCGCCACCCGAACACGATGCACTCGGCCCAGGGCGCCGGCGGTCTCGGCTACGGCTTCCCCGCCGCCCTCGGCGCCGCGGCGGCCGACCCGACCCGCCCGGTCCTCGCGGTCTCGGGCGACGGCGGCGCGATGTACTCGATCGCGGAGCTGGCGACGGCGAAGCAGTACGGCTCGAACGTGACGTGGCTGATCGTCGACGACGGCGGCTACGGCATCCTGCGCGAGTACATGACGGACGCCTTCGGCGAGGCCACGGCCACCGAACTGGCCCGCCCGGACTTCGTGGCCCTCGCGGAGTCCTTCGGCGTCCCGGCCCTGCGCACGACCCCGGAGTCCCTGACGACGGACCTCGCCAAGTCCCTCGCGACCCCGGGCCCCTCGGTCGTGATCCTCCCGGCCCTCCTGCGCATGTTCGAGCCGACGCACCTCTGAGTGACGGCGTGGCCGCCCGGTCGCCGGTCCTAGGACCAGCGACCGGTTTCGGCGCGCAGATTGTTGCGGGGGGATGAAAACGCACGCCACCCGCGTTGGAGCCTTCCGGTAGAGCAGGACGAACGGGAGGCACCACGTGGCCGCGGCGGGGCGTAAAGAGCAGGGGTGGGCGCGCAGGCTCGCCGGGTATGCCTGGCGGTACAAGGTCAACGTCGTGCTTGCCCTCGGGTCCTCCCTCGCCGGGATGGCCGTCCTCGCGCTCGTGCCGCTCATCACCAAGGTGATCATCGACGACGTCATCGGCGCGAAGACCCGATCACTCTCCGTCTGGACCGGGCTGCTCATCGGGGCCGCCGTCCTCGTCTACGGGCTCACGTACATCCGCCGCTACTACGGCGGCCGGCTCGCCCTCGACGTCCAGCACGACCTGCGTACCGAGATGTACGGCACCATCACCCGGCTCGACGGCCGCCGCCAGGACGAGCTGTCCACCGGGCAGGTCGTCGGCCGCGCCACCAGCGACCTCCAGCTCATCCAGGGCCTGCTCTTCATGCTCCCGATGACGATCGGGAACGTCCTGCTCTTCCTGATCTCGCTGGCCGTCATGGCCTGGCTCTCCCTCCCTCTCACCCTCGTCGCCCTCGCCGTCGCCCCCGCCCTCTGGTTCATCGCCAAGCGCAGCCGCACCCGCCTCCACCCGGCCACCTGGTACGCCCAGGCCCAGGCCGCCACCGTCGCCGGGGTCGTCGACGGTTCCGTGACCGGCGTCCGCGTCGTCAAGGGCTTCGGGCAGGAGGAGCAGGAGACCGGGAAGATCCGCGACGCCAGCCGCAAGCTCTTCGCCGGCCGGCTGCGCACCATCCGGCTCAACGCCCGCTACACCCCCGCCCTCCAGGCCGTCCCGGCCCTCGGCCAGGTCGCCGTCCTCGCCCTCGGCGGCTGGCTCGCCACCCGCGGTCAGATCACCCTCGGCACGTTCGTCGCCTTCTCCGCCTACCTCGCCTCCCTCGTCGGCCCCGTCCGCATGCTCGCCATGGTGCTCACCGTCGCCCAGCAGGCCCGCGCCGGCGTCGACCGCGTCCTGGAGCTCATCGACACCGAGCCGGTCATCCAGGACGGCACGAAGGAGCTGCCCGCGGACGCCGAGGCCACCGTCGAGTTCGACGACGTGAGCTTCGCCTACCAGGACGGGCGGCCCGTCCTCGACGGGTTCTCCCTGGAGATCCGGGCCGGCGAGACCGTCGCCGTCGTCGGCGCCTCCGGCAGCGGCAAGTCCACCGTCTCCCTGCTCCTGCCGCGCTTCTACGACGTCGACCACGGCGCCGTCCTCGTCGGCGGCCACGACGTCCGGGAGCTCACCCAGGACTCCCTGCGCGCCGCCATCGGGCTCGTCCCCGAGGACAGCTTCCTGTTCTCCGACACCGTCCGCGCCAACATCGCGTACGGCCATCCGGAAGCCACCCAGGAGCAGATCGAGACCGCCGCCCGCGCCGCCCAGGCGGACCGTTTCATCGCCGAGCTGCCCGACGGCTACGACACCAAGGTCGGCGAGCACGGCCTCACCCTCTCCGGCGGACAGCGCCAGCGCATCGCCCTCGCCCGCGCGATCCTCACCGACCCCCGGCTGCTCCTCCTCGACGACGCCACCTCCGCCGTCGACGCGCGCGTGGAGCACGAGATCCACGAGGCGCTCGCCTCCGTGATGGCCGGCCGCACCACGCTCCTCATCGCCCACCGCCGCTCCACCCTCGGCCTCGCCGACCGGATCGCCGTCCTCGACGACGGCCAGCTCTCCGACATCGGCACCCACGAGGAGCTGGAGCGCCGCTCCCCGCTCTACCGGCGGCTCCTCACCGACCCCGACGAGCTCGGCGGCGTCTCGCCCGGCCACACCGTCCCCGTCGAGCTGCCCGAGGACCGCACCCTGCGGGCCGAGCTCGACGCCGAGTTCGACGCCGAGCGCGGCATCACCCCGACCCTCTGGGTACGGGAGGAGACCCCGGCCGAGGAGTCCCAGGCGCCCGGAGCCACCCCCGAACTCCTCGCCGCCGTCGAGGCGCTGCCGCCCGCCACCGACACGCCCGACGTCGACGAGGCCCGCGCGGTCACCCCCGAGGAGTCGTACGGACTGCGCCGCCTGCTGCGCGGCTTCGGCGCCGCGCTCCTCCTCAGCCTCGGCCTCGTCGCCGTCGACGCCGGCATGGGCCTGCTGCTGCCGGTCCTGATCCGGCACGGCATCGACGACGGCGTGAACAAGCTCGCCCTGGGCGCGGTCTGGGCCGCCTCCGCGTTCGCCCTGCTCACCGTCGTCGTGCAGTGGTTCGCCCAGACCGCCGAGATCAAGATGACCGGCCGCACCGGCGAACGCGTCCTCTACGCCCTGCGCCTGAAGATTTTCGCCCAGCTCCAGCGGCTCGGCCTCGACTACTACGAGCGCGAGCTGACCGGCCGGATCATGACCCGGATGACGACGGACGTGGACGCCCTGTCCACGTTCCTCCAGACCGGTCTCGTCACCGCGTTCGTCTCCCTCACGACCTTCTTCGGGATCATGGGCGCGCTGCTCGTCCTCGACCTCCAGCTCGCCCTGGTCGTCTTCGCGACGCTCCCGGTCCTCGCCGTCGCCACGTACTTCTTCCGCCGCTCCAGCGTGAAGGCGTACGAGCTGGCGCGCGATCGGATCAGCGTCGTCAACGCCGACCTCCAGGAGTCGGTCTCCGGCCTCCGTATCGTCCAGGCCTTCCGCCGCGAGCGTTCCGGCTCCGCCCAGTTCGCCGCCCGCAGCGCCGAGTACCGCGAGGCCCGCGTCCGCGGCCAGTGGCTGATCTCGATCTACTTCCCCTTCGTCACGCTGCTGTCCTCCGTGGCCGCCGCCGCCGTGATGATCGTCGGCGCGAACCGGATCGAGGCCGGCACGCTGACCACGGGTGCCCTGGTCGCGTATCTCCTCTACATCGACCTCTTCTTCGCGCCCGTCCAGCAGCTCTCCCAGGTCTTCGACGGCTACCAGCAGGCCACCGTCTCCCTCAAGCGCATGCAGGAGCTGCTCCAGGAGCCGACGTCCACCGCCGCGGCCGACTCCCCGCGCGAGGTCCTGTCGCTGCGCGGCGAGATCGCCTTCGAGGACGTCTCGTTCGCCTACGGGTCCGCCGACGAACCCGAAGAGGCGCTCACCGGCATCGACCTGCGGATCCCCGCCGGGCAGACCGTCGCCTTCGTCGGCGAGACCGGCGCCGGGAAGTCCACCCTGGTCAAGCTCGTCGCCCGGTTCTACGACCCGACCTCCGGCCGCGTCACCGCCGACGGCACCGACCTCAGGGAGCTGGACCTCACCTCCTACCGCCACCGGCTCGGTGTCGTCCCGCAGGAGGCGTACCTCTTCGCCGGGACGGTCCGCGACGCCATCGCCTACGGCCGCCCCGACGCGACCGACGCCGAGGTCGAGGCGGCGGCCCGCGCGGTCGGCGCGCACGACATGATCGCGACCCTGGACGGCGGCTACCTCCACGAGGTCGCCGAGCGCGGCCGTAACCTCTCCGCCGGCCAGCGCCAGCTGATCGCCCTCGCCCGCGCCGAGCTCGTCGACCCCGACGTGCTGCTCCTCGACGAGGCCACCGCCGCGCTCGACCTCGCCACCGAGGCCCAGGTCAACCAGGCCACCGACCGCCTCGCCGGCCGCCGCACGACCTTGGTCGTGGCGCACCGCCTGACGACGGCCGCCCGCGCGGACCGGGTGATCCTCATGGCCCAGGGCCGCGTCGCCGAGGACGGTACCCACGACGAGCTCCTCGCCAGGGGCGGCCGGTACGCGGAGCTGTGGCGCGCGTTCATCGGCGAGGAGGAGCCCGCGACGGCGATCTGAGGAGGCAACCGCGCGGACGTCTCCTGCGTCGTACGCATGTACGGTACGGAGTCGGGAGGGGATCCAGGTGTTCGGTGGGATCGGCGTGATCGCGCGCGGTACGCGGCTGCTCGGGTATCTGCTGGCGGTTCTGCTCACCGTCGGCTCCCTGGCCCTCGCCGGGCCCGGAGTGGCGAGCGCCGACGCCGCCTCGCTCTGCGTGGGCCGGCCCAGCAAGACCGTCGCCTTCCCCACCGGCGAGCTGCGGCTCTACCGCAGCCGCCAGTACGTCTGCGCCCTCACCGTCGCCAAGAGCCCCGGTGCGCGCCGCGCGATGTCCGTCTCCCTGCAGCCCCGGGGCGGCCACCCCGCCGTCGACAGCGGCCGCTACACCCGCCAGGCGGGCCCGGTCACCGTCCACGCCCTCAACCGCTGCGTCCGCGCGACCGGTTCGATCGCGGGACGCAGCGTGTCGACGGGCTGGGTGCTGTGCTGACGCGTGGATCGCGCTGCGGAACGCCATGACCACGCAGGTGGGCGCAGACTTACGGCCCGACTGATCGCGCGGCAAGGCCGAGGCCGCGCACATGGGCGACGGCTTGGACGTGGCCCGGCCCACTGAGTGCACGGTATTTCAACGCCCCACATCTCCCCGCTCTGGCCCCGCTTCACCACCTACGGGTGCCGGGAGCTCGACGCCCAGCTCCGCGCGATCCAGAAGGCCGCCGGCGCGGTCCTGCGGTTCTCCTCAGCCAGATCGCCGAGTAGCAGCAGCGCGTACTGATCCACCTCCACGCCGCGATCCGCCTCGACGGCCCCGCAGGCCCCTACACCACACCACCGGCATGGGCCACACCCGAACTTCTGGCCGACGCCATCCGGATCGCGGCCAACGGCGCGCACATCGACGGGCCCGAGGTCAACGGCAGCGCTCGCTCCTTCGCCTTCGGCGAGCAGATCGACACCAGGGTCATCTGATCCTCCGCCTTCCAGGGCGGGACCACGATCACAGAGGGCAAGGTCGCCGGATACGTCGCCCAGTACGCCACCAAGGGCACGAAGCCGCGACCGCCACCCTCGACCACCGGCTGAAGAGGATCACCGACCTCTGGTTCGAGTCCGTGCCCGAGCACGCAGCCCGCATGAAGCGCACTGCCTGGGCCCTCGGCGTACGCGAGGACCTCAAGCACCTGAACCTGCGCAAGTGGGCCCACGTACTCGGCTTCCGCGGCCACTTCTCCACCAAGACCCGCGCCTACTCCACCACCCTCGGCGCCCTCCGGGCCGCCCGCGCCGCCTGGCACCGCCGACACACCCCTCCGCCCTCACCGACCACCCTCGTCCTCGCCCACTGGGCCTATGACGGCACCGGCCTCACCCCCGACCTCGAACGCCTCGCCGCACTCATCCACGGCGGCCCGACGAGCGAACAGGAGGTAGCTACTCGTGCGTGACGACGAACTCCTCACCGTCCCCGAGGTCATGGCCCGGCTCAAGATCGGCCGCTCGGCCCTCTACGACCTCCTACGTACCCGGCGCCTGGCCTCGCTGACCATCGGCCGCGCCCGCCGCATCCCCGCCCGCGCCTTCGTTGACTACGTCCAGCGCCACCTGGAAGAGGCCGCCTGATGACCGCCCCCAAGCGCAAGAAGGCCCGCGCCAACGGCGAAGGCACCATCTACCAGCGCAAGGACGGCCGCGGGGAAGCCGCCGGCTACGTCCTCGCCGCCAACGGCACCCGCAAACGCGTCCGCGTCTACGGCACCACCCGCAAGAATGCGGCCGACAAGCTCGCCGAGAAGATCGCCGACAGCAACCGCGGACTGCCCGTCGCCACCGCCGACAGCATCGTCGGCGACTACCTCACCTACTGGCTCGGCAGCGTCGCCGTCCACCGGCTTCGGGAGAACACCCACACCCGCTACGCGGCCTGCGTCCGCCTCCACCTCATCCCCGGACTCGGCACCAAGAAGGTCGCGCGCCTCACCGCCAAGGACGTCCGCACCTTCCTCGACCGGCTCCGCACGACCTGCCAATGCTGCGCCCAGGGCCTGGACACCGAGCGGGAGGCGTGCTGCGCCATCGGCGAGTGCTGCCAGAAGCGGCTGTCTCCCTCGACCGTGATCTACGTGCATTCGGTGCTCAAGTCGGCGCTGCAACATGCCGTCCGCGAAGACGAGCTGCCCCGCAACGTCGCCCGCAACGTCAAGACCACCGCGCACCAGCCCAGACGCTTCCATCCCCTCACCGCGGCAGAGGCCCGTCAGTTCCTCGGCGCGGCCCGCACCGACCGGCTCCACGCCCTGTACGAACTCGCCCTGCGCACCGGCCTCCGCAAAGGCGAACTCCTCGGCCTCCGCTGGGAAGACCTCGACCTCAACGCCGGAACAGCCAGCATCCGGCGATCGCTCCAGCGCACCCGCACCGGCGGCCTCACCCACCTGCCCACCAAGACCCGGGCATCCGAACGCTGCATCGCCCTCCCGACCGAATGCCTCCATTCCCTCAAGGAACACAAGGAGCGGCAGGACATGGAGCGCCAGGCTGTCGGCTCGGACTGGAAGGGCAGTGGCCTGGTCTTCACCACGCCGACCGGTGGACCTCTCGACCCTGCCAACCTCGCCCGTCGCTTCCGTAGCTTCCTCGACCGGGCCAGACTCCGCCGCATCCGCTTCCACGACCTCCGTCACTCCACCGCCACCCTGCTCCTGGAACAGGGCGTCGAACTCGTCGTAATCAAGGAACTTTTGGGCCATGCCCACATCGGCGTCACCGCCACCGTCTACGCCCACGTCCGACTCTGCCTCCAACGAGACGCCATCGACGTCCTCAGCACCACGCTCGGCAGCCCTGAGACCACCGAGACGGCCAACGGCCACAGCGACGAGCCACCACCCCGCACCAACCCCGTCCGCTGACGCTGCCGTCAACTACTGCCGTCACCCGTCGCAGAAGCCCCGCCAGGACACGCCTGACGGGGCTTCGACTTTGTGCTTGCGATCATCCGCTCGAATGCTGCAAGGCTACGACCTCACGACCCAGCGAATCTCGCATAAAGATCACGGTCGCGCCAGGAGTCAGAGAAGGAGTCCAACATGGCCTCGTAGAGACGAATATTGCTGACGTTCCCTCTGGGATGACCGATCCTTTCCCTGACCGCATCTCGGACGACTTCCCAGCGCAGCTCATGCATCAGGAAAGAGACCATTTCGACAACACCTTCCTCAGGGGAGTCGATCAGAGCAATCATCTGGCTTTCGAATCGCCCCCTTGATTCGGGGTTCCTCTGAATGATCGCGAGCGCACGCTCCAGACCCGGCTCCAGCTCCTCGGTGCCAATGGTCTCTTCTGCAGTGGCAAGGACTCCCTGGACGGCCTGCATGAACTCTGCGACCGGATCAGCAGCTGGGCCGCCATGCCTCGATGTACTTCCCATCAGCACCAAGTCCATTCCCGTTGAAAGCATCCACTGCCGCCTTTTGAGCGTGGGCCCCGTAAGGCTGATAATGGCCAGATTTGTTATCGAGGTACACGACTTGACCACCCTTTGTCTTGAACTCTCCGGCAGCCAGCACGTCCCGGCCCTGAGCGAGGCTCACATGGCCAGCCGTACGCTTCCCGATAACTAGCTCACCATCCCCTGTTACTACGTATGCATAGTTACCTGAACGGGACAGAACGGTGCCAGGAGCGATCGGCTTGAACCACTCAGGCGTATCCTCCGGTATCAAGTTCGAGAAGGAGCGAGGGTCATCCCCTGCATTGCTGTTGTGAACTAGGACCGGCGTAGCCCCGGCAAGCACATAGTACGTGTGCAGGTATTCCACAGTCAGGTCGTAGGTGTCCTGGTCTGCGCGGTACCCGCGTACGGCCTCTACGGCAACCGTGGCGCCAGTGTCTGTGCGGAGGGTCATGCCGGGCTTGAGATCGCCGGCGTCGAGCCATGCCTTCTCGGATTCGGACCAGAAGGGGTGGTGAGCGGTTGCAGTGAGGACCCCCGCGCCGTCCACCGCGGCGACAGTGAGGTCGACGTAGCTCTTGTCATCCTTTGTGAAGATGACAGCGCTGACTATTCTTTCCGCCGTTTCGCCTGATTCGGGATCCGTGGCGAGAATCTTGTCGCCAGCCTCGACTTTTTTAATATCCTTTGTCGTGCCGTCCGCCATAAGAACCTTGGTTCCGACTGCGAAACTGTTCCTCGTCCCCAGGCAGTGGGCTAGCAACTTTCCAACGTCGTCCCCTTGGCTGACGGCCCCCTTCGCTGTCCTCGCCCCTGTTGTGACCCCCTTACCTGCACCCATGGTGGCCATTGTTATGACGACATCGGCTGCCACCCATGCGCAAGCGCCTATATCCGCCTGGGTGGCACATTTGATGCCATCGCGAATACCGAGGACCTCCAGAATGTCACCGGTCTTGCCGAGCCACCCCATCGAGTTGGCAGATGCGCAAAAAGCCTGGATCTTGCCCGAATCCTGGCGTTGGCATTTTTGCACCGACCATCGCTCTACGGATTCTTGGTAGGTGCTAGCGCCAAAACCCGTACGGCGCAGCTCATCTTGTGACGGAACTCGAATCCCCTCGACAAAAAAGTTGTCGCCGTCCGTTGTAATCACAACAGTCGGGGTTGCGCCGCTGTCGTCCCCTGCGGTTGGTCCGCCGCCAGTGTTGGAAAGTAGTCCGCCTCCGGTGTCGTAGCACCCCTCGGTGGTGCAGCCAGGTCCGTGGTCTTCCCACGCACTGTTGTCTTTGTTGGCACTGCATCCATCGCAGAAAAGGCCGGTGGGATCGGATCCAGTGACCGGGCTGCCGTTGGCGTACGTGTACCCGTTCATCTGCAACGGGTCCGTCAGGTCCATGATCGGGTCCGTCGACAGGAAGCGGCCCGTTGTCGGGTCGTACTCCCGGGCGCCGATGTGCGTCAGGCCTGTCGTCGGGTCGTTGACGCCTGTGCCGACGAAGGTCTGGCGGCCCGGCCAGTTGTCCGTGGCCGTCGGGTTCGTCGTGCCGCGCGGGTTGCCGTAGGGGTCGAAGGCGCGGCGGGTCAGGGGCTGGCCTGTGGACTGGTCGACTGCCGTTGTCGAGGTGCCCTGGTGGTCCGAGAGGAGGACCGACAGCTTGGCGGAGCTCGCTGAACCGGCGGTCGTGCGGACCGTGGTCGGTGCGCCCGCGTGGGTGTAGTAACGCTCGGCGCTGAGGGCCCCGCCGGTCGTGGACACGGTGACGCGGGCGTCCGGCAGGTAGAGCGTTCGCGTTGTCGCCGTGTTCTCGATCAGGCGGTTGCCGGCGGCGTCGTAGATGTAGCGCGTCTCGTCGCCCGGCTGCCACTTCTGCGGGTTCTGCTGGTCACAGGCGACGAGCTGGACGTCCTTGCCGTCGCTGTAATCCGCGTTCGGGACGTCGACGCAGGTGTTCGTCTGCGGGTTGTGGAGGGAGTCGTCGTCCGGGCGGTCGATGAACCTCTGGCGCTCGTCGCCGGCGACGCATGTCTGGACGAGCAGCTTCGTGCCGACGGCCGTGGCGCACTTGCCCAGCACCTTGAGCGTCTCGCCGTTCGTGTTCCACCGCTGCGCCCCGGTGCCGTTGCACGTGTAGAGCTGGATCGGGGTGCCGTCGGCGGTGAGCCCGCCCTGGACGTCGAGGCATTTTCCGGAGGTGCTCTTCAAAGCGCCCGAGCCGTTGCCGAAGCCGCTGACCGAGGTGACCCTGTTCCGGCGGTCCCAGTTGAGGGTCTGCGTGTCGCCGCCGACCATGCGCTGAGTGGTGTTGCCGGCCGGGTCGGAGGTGTAGGTGGACAGGGAGACGACGGACGACCCCTGCTCCTTGACGCTGCCGTCGACCCGGGTCAGCGTGTGCGGCTGCACCAGCTCCGGTGCCTGCGTGCCGTTGTTGGTGTCCGTCTTGCCGTACGTGTACGTGAAGACGTCGTCCAGGTCACCGTTGACCGGGTCGTGGACCGTCATCTTCGTACGGTTGCCTATGGCGTCGAAGGCGTACGAGTGCCAGTACCCGCCCCCGCCGATCCCGGCCGTGACCTGGATGCGGTCAGGGCCGGCGCCTTGCGTCGTCGACCCGGCCGGGCAGCCGGCCTGGCCGGTCCAGGCGTGGACCATGCGGCCCATCGGGTCGTACGAGAAGCACTGCTGATCCGTGCCCTCGGGCTGCTTGTCGGCGATGGACGTGACGTTGCCGACGGTGTCGTAGCCGTATGTCCGGGTGGAGATATGCGAGTTGGGGACCGTCGCTTCCCGGTGGCTCTGCGTCTCCTGCAGCCGCCCGGTGAACTCGTCGTACAGGTGGTTGGTCCATACCCGCAGCGGCGCCTGTCCGGAGGTGGTGCGCAGCACCTCACCGAAGGGGCTGTAGACCGTGCCCGAGGTGTACCAGGCGGCGCCCGAGGTGGTGATGGGGGCGCCCTCCTCGTCGTACCGGGTGATCAGCTTCTCGGCGGCGAGGCCCGCAGGGGTGGCGGGCAGGTCCGTCGTCCGGAGCTTGCCGGTCGGGGTGTACGTGTAGCCGTAGGCGTACGTTCCGGCCAGGCCCTTCGTCTCCGCGGTGTCCGGGATGGTGATCTTGGTGCCGGTGGGCCGGTACTCGGTGTCGTAGCCCGTGACCTCGCTGGTGTACGTCCCGCCCTGCTCGTGGTGGATCGTCGCGACAGGCTGCCCCTTGGCACCAGGAAGCGTGTCGTACGTCCAGGACGTGACGAGCGGACCGGTGGCCGAGTCGTCGCGCAGCCCGGTCGCGCGGCCCAGTTCGTCGTAGAGCGTGTAACGGGCGCGTTCCAGGGTGTCCTTCGACCAGACCTGGCGGTCGAGTTCGTCGTAGCCGAACGTCGAGCGGCCCATGTCGGGGTCGGTGGACGCGGTCAACCGCCCGCGGGCGTCGTACGTGTACGTCCAGGCGTTGCCGTTGGCGTCGGTGACCTGCGCGAGCTTGCCGCGCGGGTCGTAGGAGTACGACGTGGTGACGGCGGCCGGTTCCGGGCCGGTCAGGTTGGTCGTCGTGTAGTGCCGGATCTCGGTCGTACGGCCGAAGGCGTCCGTCGCTGTCCGGGCGGAGCGGCTGCCGGCCAGCGGGGCGGTGCCGTCCGCCGACATGCCGGTGCGGGTCAGCGTCCAGTCGGGGCCGTACTGGTTGACGGCCGTGTGCTGCGGGTCGTCGTTCTTCATCGTGGTGACCCGCACCGGGCGGCCCAGTCCGTCGTACGCAGTTTCCGTCGAGTGCGGAACCTCGAAGACGGTCTGCGGGACGAAGACCTCGGCGACCGGGTCGCCCGGCGCGAGGTAGGCGCTCTTCGCCTCGCTCACGGCGCCGTTCGCGTTGTACAGGGTGTCGGTGATGACCCGGCCGGGGCCGTGGGCGTCGCTCTGGTTCTGGCGTGGGCGCAGCATGCCGTCGTAGAGGGCGACGGAAGAGGCGTACGTGCCGTTGTCACGCAGCGTCCTGGTGGTGACCGCCGGAACCTTGTTGTGGCCGAGCTGGTAGTCGAACCGGACGGACGCCGGAGCCGGTGCCTTGCGGGAGGGGGACCAGACGGCCGTGACACGTCCGAGCTCGTCGTACTCGCTCGTCGTCGTACGGTCGTTCGTGTCGGTCGCGGACAGGACGGAGCCGCGGGCCGGGTCGACGGTGGTGGTCGCGGTGTGGCCCTTGGCGTTGGTGGTCTTCACTTGGAACGCCGGGCCGGTCAGGGGCAGGTACTCGGTCGTCGTGGAGTTGTTCTTGGCATCCTGCACCCTCGTCGCACGCCCCAGGGCGTCGTACTCCGTGCGAGCTGACGTGATCCAACCGGCACCGTCACCGTCGATGGTGTCGACCTGGCGGGGCAGTCCCTTGGTCGGGGTGGCGCCGAAGGCGTTGAGGGCGTCGTAGGAGGTGCGGGTCTGGGAGATGATCCGGTCGGGCGAGGGGCCCGCCACCTGGCAGGTTCCGGTCACGCTCGCGACGTGGTGCGGCAGGCCGATGAGGTGTGCGCCGGTGTTGTGGACGTACGTCGTCGACGTGCAGGTCTCGTCGGACTTGGTGGTGCCGTCCGGCGCGACCACGTACGTGTACACCCTGACGGGGAGGCCGTACGTGTCGTCGTGGTCGGTCTCGGTCCGGACGGTACGGGTGGCCGTTCCGCCCAGCGACTGGATCTTGTCGGTCCGGACCGTACCCGTCCGGTACGCCTTGAGTGCGGGCAGACCATCGCCCCGTACGCGGGTGGCGGTCTCCTTGGCGTATGGCCAGGACAGCTCGCGGGCGTGGACGGTGCCCCCGGTCCCTGCCTTGGTGTAGGTGATGGATTCGGCGACCCGGCCCTGGTAGGCGGGCAGGTCCTCAGCCAGGGTCAGCTTGCCTTCGGAGTCCTTGAGGGTGATCGCTGCCCGGCCGGCGTCACCGGACAGGCCACGGAAGTAGCGGGTGACGGTCTTGGACTGCTCCGTCGCCTTGGGCGTGCCGCTGTTCGCCGTCTCACCGCGCGTGACGGTGACCTGCTCGTGGCCACGCCACTGGTTGAAGGTGCGCAGCTCGGCCTTGGAGAACTCGTCGGTGTCCTTGGCCCAGCCCGCTCCCGCGTAGGTGTAGGTGGTCACGACATCGGGCTGCCGGGTGGCCCGGTCCTTCTCGACGACGCGGTCGACGACGTACTTGTTGAACCACTCGGTCTTCGGCTTCTCCACCTCGGGGTCCGGGGACCAGTGGACGGGGAAGCAGAGCGTGTTGTTGGTGTCCGGTGCGGGATGGTTGGCGCCTACCGGGCACGGTGCGGAGTAGTCGACGTAGATCTCGCCACCGGTTTCGGTACGGATCGTCTCGACACGCAGCCGGTCGAAGTCGGGGGTGTGGTCCGTCGCGCTCGTTCTGACGCGGTTCGGCATGTCGAGGACGTTGGGGAGGAACGAGACCTCCGGCATCGGCTCGCCGATCGGATTGCCTTCGCTGTCCTTCTTGGTGCCGTATCCGGTCCGGGAGATGGATTCCAGCCACAGCGGCGGGTGGGTGTCGGTGCGCTGCTTGGGGAAGGAGTGCTTGAGGCTCCACGAGTCGACGAGCGAGAGCGCGGTGGATCCCGGGGTGCGCTGGCCGTACGTCTCGATCGTGGTCAGCCTGACCCGGCTCCAGAACGTCGGTGCCGAGACATAGCACTTGGCCTGACCCGCCTTGCAGTACAGCGTCGAGGGAGTGTCCCACCAGGGCTGCTTGTCCGCGTAGTTCTTCGACTCGAACTCGGCGTCGCTGCAGGCGGTCGTGCCCTCCTTGATGCACCTCTGCTCGGTCCTGAACACGACCTTGCCAGCCGGCGCGCCACTGAGGTTGTCGCTGCGCAGCCCGTAGAGGATCTGCGTGGGGTAGCCGTCCCGCTCGTACGCCTTCGCGGCGGTGTACTTGCCGTTCTGGGCGTAGTGGTTGAGCTCCGACTTCCAGTCGATGGTCATGGCGTTGCCGTGGACGTCCTCGACGTGGTCGAGGTTCCAGCGCCATGCCTGGGTGCAGAGGGAGGCAGCGTACGAAGCCTGGTGGCACGGCTCGCCCGCGTGGTTGCCGGCGACCGGGACCGTGAGGACGGAGTCGGTGACGGAGGGCTGGTCGGCGGCGACACCGTCACGGCCGAAGACGTAGCGGGTGCCGTCGGGGGTGGTGGCCCGCCAGTACTCGCCCGCGTACGTGCCGGTCTGCTCTCCCTTCGGATTGCCGTCCTTCGCCAGGTACTCGACCTTCGTACCGTCGCCGGAGGCGGACACCCACCTGCCGTCGGCGTCGTTGCGCACCAGCTCGGTCGTGCTGCCGCCGAGGGACAGGACGAGGTTGTCACTGGCCCAGCACAGGTCCGCCTTGTCCTTGTCGGTGGAGCTTGTGTTGTTAGGGGTGCCGGGGCTGTTCTTGCGGTCGTCGGAACATGTGCGGTAGCGGCGCTCGACGAAGCCCGGGTGGTAGCCCCAGCCGTCCCCGACCCAGGACGCCTGACCGTTGGCGACGGAGGTCCTGCCGTCGACAGCCTGGGACGAGTACGAGAGGTTGATCTTCGGTGCGGGGCCCGCCGGTGGCGCCGGGACGCCGAGGGGGTACGTCCAGGAGAAGCCGCCGCCGCTGCCTCCGGCCGTCCAGGACCCGGACGGGGAGAGGGAGCTGGCCCGGTAGTTGCCGCCCGCACCCGAGCCCGAGTCCGTGGCGGCCAGGACGGTGGTGCCGCCGCCGGCCTGGGTGGAGAGTCCCTGTGCCTGACCGGCCGCGGGGTCGATGGTGGCCCGCACGGTGTCCGTCTCCGCGTCGTTGACGCTCGGGACGTCCACCGGGACGGAGCACTCTTCCAGCTCGGGAGTGGTCAGGAAGCACTCCGGCAACTGAACGAACTGGAGCCGGGATGCCCACTCGGTGCCGTACAGGTCCTCGAACGTGCCGTAGTCGAGCTGGACGTCGAGCGGGGTCGAACCGGTCGGCGGCGGGGTGACGGTGATGATCGCGCCGTCGAGGTCCGCGGCTTCGGTCGCCGTACGCGCCTCCACCTCGACGTTCCAGGTACCCGTAGGGGCGGGCGGGGCCGGTTCGCCCTCGGTCGCCGTCGCCTGACCGATCTTCACGGGCAGGTCCTCGACGGGGACGAGTGCACCCGCCGCCTGGGTGAGATCCACGGACCCCGCGTCGGCCGCAGGCGGGATGACCTCGCCCGGGTTCGGGTTGAACTCCTCCGGCGGGTCGACCGGGTTGCCCGACCAGCTGGTCAGCTCCTCGGTCTTCGCCGCGTCCTCGGGGGCCTTCTCGGTCTGCTGCAGGTCGGGCAGCTCGACGCTGTGCGACTCGGGGTCGTCCGGCGGAGGAGCCGCCAGAGCCTGCGTGGGCAGCAGGGACATGGCCACCAGCGCCGAGAGGACAACGCCGGCGCGGCGCATGGCGCGCACCCTTCCGTGACGGGACGCACGGAACGGACGGCCCGAACCGGACCAGGACATGAGACCCCCCACTTCCGCCGCGGCCGGGACGAGCCGACCGCGCGGAGCAACCAGCAAATATTCACAGGATTGTGGAGGCGGTCACCGCAGAAAATCCACACCAGAGGCTTGTCCGGTGACATTGATCACGCGAATTACGGGCGAATGTCGGCTATATGAGAATGAAAGATTCACCGAGAAGCTATTGCCTCGACCAAGATCGTTCTCCGTGGAGTCGGCGAATCATCTGGATACCGGCAAACCGGTCCGAAGGTAAGGCGTATTCGCCCCGATTCGCCGGGAGTTGCACTCCTGTGTTGGCCGTACGCCACCAAGAAAGACTCCCGGGGGCCGACTTCGGTTCCTTCTCGGCCCCTTACTGCGCGTGCGGGCACGGAGTGACGAAAACGTGGAGATGGGCCATGCTCTGCTGGCGCTCGTGTGCGCGCAGCAGGAATTCCAAGGGCAACGCGCCATCGATGCGGCGCGGCATCCATCTGCCCAAGGGGGGAAGGGACTTATGGACGCCTCGACGGACCCGGACGACAACGCAAGCGCCTCGTCTCCGGAGAACCAGGCCGGCTCGGTATCCGTGCCCGCGCCCGGCGGGAAGCTGACCCGGTGGACTCGCCGCCGGTACGCCGCGTTGGCCGCGGTGCTCGCCGTCGCCGTGGCTCTCCCCCTAGCCGTCCACCTGTCCGGGAGCGAGCCGGAGTCCGGCCCGGAGGCCCGCCCCGACACCAGCGCCCCGAAGACGCTCGACGCCTCCGCCGCGCTCCGCGAGGCGAAGCGCACCGGCAAGGACGTCGAGGCGACCGCTGAGCGCACCGCGAACTCCACCACCTGGGCCCAGCCTGACGGCTTCCTGCGCACGCGTACGAACAGCGACACGATCCGTGCCAAGGTCGACGGTGAGTGGAAGAAGATCGACACCACGCTCCGGAAGGTGAAGGGCGGCTACGCGCCCGCCGCGGTGAACGATCCGATGCTCTTCAGCGCAGGCAACGACGGGGCGAGCCGGGCCGATCGAGCATCTCGTTCCGTGCAGCGCTCCCTTCCTGTCGCCGCGCCCGGCGCACCGGCGGCGCCCGCCGACGAGCGCACCTGGAGCGAACTCGTACGGCTGACCGTCGACGGGCACGACCTCGTCGTCAGCTGGCCCGGCCCGCTGCCCGCGCCGGTCGTCGCAGGCCCCCGGGCCCTCTACGAGAACGTACGTCCCGGGATCGACCTCCTGCTCACCGCTCGCGACGGCGGCTACTCCCACGTCCTGATCGTCCACTCCCGCGAGGCGGCGGACGATCCGCTGCTGAAGGACTTGGACTACCGGCTCTCCTCGCCCACCCTCACCTTCCGGCTGAACCCGGACTCCCATGTGGTCAGTGCCCTGAACCCTGCGGGCGAGGAGATCGCCGCGGCGCCGACTCCCTACCTCTGGGACTCGGCGGGCGCAGTCCGGCAGACGGAGGGCGAGCCGACCCCTGCCCCCGACCCGTCGGTCGCGGGCACGGCCCTGGGGCTGCCCGGGCTCGCGGGCCCGCAGCCCGGAAGTCATGACAGCGTTCTCGGCGGCACGCTCGCTCCGGACGGTGTGCTCCAGTTGGCCGTAAGCCCCAAGGACCTCACCGACCCGGACACGGTCTACCCCGTCTTCATCGACCCCTCCTTCAAGGGGCACAAGAACGACTGGACACTGCTCTACGCGAAGCACCCGAATTCGAGCTTCTACAACGGCCAGAACTTCAACGACGGCAGCAACGAATCCCGCATCGGCTACGAGGCGACGACCCAGGGCCTGTCCCGGTCCGTCTTCACCTTCGAGCACGGCACGAAGCTGCACGGCGCCGTCATCAAGTCCTCGTACTTGCGTGTCCTGCAGACGTACTCCTGGGGCTGCGCGTCGCGCCAGTACGACGTCTACCTCACCAGCACCATCACTCCCTCCACCAACTGGGCAAATCAGAACTCCCCCAATATCTGGGGCCGCCTCCTCGGCAGTCAGACGAACGGCCACGGCTACGAGGCGGTCACCTGCCCGGACAAGTGGGTGGGCACCAACATCAAGTCCGCCGCCCAGGAAGCCGCCACCAAGCAGTGGTCACTCATCGGCATCGGACTGCGCGCCGCCAACGAGGGCGACACCACCTACTGGAAGAAGATCATCGCCAACGGCGAGAACTCGCCGTACATCGAGACCGTCTACAACCACGCCCCCAACGAGCCGCTCCAGGTGGGCATGTCGACCGTCCCCGGCGGGATGTGCGACATCAACTCCCCCTACGTAGCCATCGGCAAGAGCGACATCACCTTCCGCGTCACCGGCGTCGACGTCGACGGCGACCTGGAGTACGTCCACCTCAAGGTCTGGCGCAACGACACCCCCGGCACCCCCGTCGTGAACCAGGCCTTCGAGCCCGCCAGCAACGGGACGATCAGCGTGCCGCTCGCCTGGGGGAAGTTCGTCAGCGGCAAGACGTACTCGTGGACCGCCTGGACGACCGACACCGAAGGCGGCGTCTCGGCCCAGGGCCCCGCCGGAAGCACCGCCTTCTGCCAGTTCACGGTCGATCAGACCGCGCCCAGCAGCCCGAAGGTCACCTCCACACCGTTCCCCGAACCCGGGGAGAACTACGACCGGTGGAGCACCGTGGACTTCGGCACGGCCGGAGAGTTCACCTTCGCCGCCGAGACCGGCAGCGGCACGCCGGACGAGAGCGTCGTCAAGTACGAGTACGCCTTCAACGCCCCCAACCACACGGCCAACCCCGCTCTGGCCACCACCAAGGGCGCCCCGGTCAAGAAGACCCTCACCCCGCCCGTCGCAGGCGTCAACGTCCTGTTCGTCTGGTCGGTCGACAACGCGGGCAACCGTTCCGCGGCGCCGATGAAGTACATCTTCTACGTCAAGCCCCGCAAGACGCCCGACCCCGCAGGCGACCTCAGCGGCGACGGGGCTCCCGACCTGCTCGCCATCGACGGGTCCGGCAATCTGCGGCACTACGCCGCATCCCCGCGCGGCGACGTCGGCATCCATATGCCGGCCGGTCTCGACGACAAGGGCATCCTCGGCGACGGCTACTGGGCGGGCACGAGCGGCCCGGCGCTGCTCAGCCACCACGGTGACTGGTTCCCAGGCGACGGTGTCAACGACCTCATGGCGCGGCTGCCCGACGGCAAGCTGTACGTCTTCCCCGGCGACGGCTACGGCAGCTTCGACACCACCGACCGGGTGGAGATCCTGCTCCCGCCGAACGCACCCGCCCCCGCCACCCTCACCCAGATCGTCGCCACGGGCGACATCACAGGCGACGGGCTGGCGGATGCCATGGCCAAGGCCGGGGACCAGCTGTGGGCCTTCACCGGGTACACCGGAGCCGCCTTCACCGAGGCGCGGCTCTTCGGCGGCGGGTGGTCCACCAGCGACATCGTCGGCCTCGCCGACTACTCCGGCGACGGCGTCGCCGACCTCCTGCGCCGGACCGACGACACCACCCGCGGCCTCCTCCTCCGCCAGGGCAAGCCGGCGGCCACCGGAGGCGTCGACCTCGGATCCCTCGCCTCTGCCGCTGCCTCCGGGGCCGGGCAGGACATCGTGTACGGCCAGGGCGGCTGGACCCGGACGAGCATCCCGATGATCCAGGGGACCGCCGACGCATCTGGTGACGGCATTCCCGACCTGTGGGCCGTCATGGCCGACGGCACCCTCCGGTTCTACCTCGGCGGCCGGGCAGCGCACGGGCCCGCCTCCTTGGTCGGCGAAGGGGGCTGGACCGGGCTCGTCGCCCTCGGTTGACGAGAGGAGGGGGCGGACCGGACAACTCGGTCCGCCCCCTCGCCACCCCTACGGCGTGATGGCGAACAGCATCCGCTGCCCGGGGTGTTCGGTGACCGTCCAGAGGCGGTCCGTCGCTCCCGGCCAGACGGAGTAGTCCTCGACGCCGATCGCGGACGTCCGGCGGGCGGACGTCTCGACGAGGCGCCCGGTGCTCGTGTCGGGCCGGGCGACGAGCACCCTGCCGTTCAGATGGCCCCGGCTCTGGCTGAGGTAGTACGTGCCGTTGATGACCGCGGCTCCCTGGATCCCGCCGTTGTCCTTCTCCGAGGCGAGGAAGGGAATGCGGTAGGCCGCGTCCGCGGCCCAGTAACCGTTGCCGTTCAGCGCCGGTGTCCCGCCGCTGGTGTTCATCGGCCAACGGATGACCCGGCCGGTCGTGTACGCGTCCGTGACCTGTGCCTTCTCACACCATTCGCCCGTGGTGACGTGCCGCACGGCCGAGCTGCGGTCGAGGCTGGCGAAGCTGGTCTTCGGCGTGACGTCCGTGGCCGTGCACGTCTTCTCGCTGTCCTGCATGTCGCACGGCGTGCCCGGCGGCGGCTCGACCGTGTCGCAGGCGGAGTTCGTCCAGCCGTCGCTCTGCGGAAGGATGTAGCGGTACCCGTGGGCGTTGTACACGCCGTCCTGCCGGCCGATCGCCGTCTTGGACTTGCCCCACTTGTCGGCGGGCAGGGCGCCGAGGTCGATGATGTTGCGCAGGTCGAAGACGCGGAAGCCGCGGTTGGTGTCCGCCACGTACAGGTAGTAGCCGTACCAGACCATGCCGCCGGCGTGCAGCGAACCGTACTGCTTCGACGTCGTCGAGTAGTGCTGCGAGGTGCGCACGCTCATGTAACTGGCGTTGCCCGAGGCGTTGATGAACGGGTACACCAGCAGGACGTGGGCGTACTTCCCGGTGCTGGAGTCGATGAACGAGACGCGGACGCCCTTGCGTTCGGTGTTCGTCCCGCTCTCGTCCACGTCGTCCGGCTTCTTGTCGCCGTTCCAGTCGTCCTTGTTGTACCAGGTGACCATCATGGGCTTGTGGTCCGCCGGGTTCCATCCGGTCTCGGGCTCGCCCCAGGTCTGGTCCTCGTCGGCGTCGGCGACGCTGGTGACGCCCTGCGGCCACCACTCGGAGGTCTGCGTGTCGCCGTTGTCGGCGTCGTCGAAGCAGAAGCTCCTGGCGAAGCCCGTCGGGACCGGAGCGGTTGCTTCCGTGGCGCCCGGATTGCAGACGCTACTGCTCCACCTGCCCGTACGGCCGCTGGTCTGCGCCTCCTTCAGGAGCGAGTTCACGCCGATGTTGGGCAGGTCGGCGTTGAGCTTGTCGACCCGGCCCTGAAGCTCCGCCTTGTTGGAGAGCGGACGGAGCTCGAAGTTGTTCAGGTCGAGACCGGGGTCGGCCGCGGCCCGTGCGGGCGTGCCCGCCAGCAGTGAGGCGGCGATGGTCGCCATGAGCGCCACCATCGCCCTCACCTTGTGACTCCTCGTCATACGGTCCTCCTGTGTATGGCCATGCACATGGCCTTGGAGCTTAGGTGACGGTTACAACTGTCTGTGTAAGGGGTAACTGGGTCTGGCGGCACCCACCTTGATCCCGCTAGGTTCGCGGACACCGTTGTGAACCAAGGGGAGGGTGAATGCGCAAGTCGCTGAGATGGCTGATGTCGCTCACGGTGCTCATAGGCACCGTCGGCGCGGGTGGTGCGGCTACCGCCGCCGAGCCGGCCACCGGCAGTCCGACCGCCGTCGCGGACAGCGCCGTCGGTACGGACATCAAGGACCGCATCCTGGCGATCCCCGGGATGAGCCTCATCGAGGAGAAGCCGTACGCCGGCTACCGCTTCTTCGTCCTGGAGTACACCCAGCCGGTGGACCACAGCCGTCCCTGGAAGGGCACGTTCAAGCAGCGGCTCTCGCTGCTCCACAAGGACACCGACCGGCCGACCGTCTTCCACACCAGCGGCTACGGGCTGAGCACCAACCCCAGCCGCCGCGAGCCCACCCGGATCATCGACGGCAACCAGGTCTCCATGGAGTACCGCTTCTTCACGCCGTCCCGCCCGCAGCCCGCCGACTGGTCCAAGCTGGACATCTGGCAGGCCGCGAGCGACCAGCACCGCATCTTCACGGCGCTGAAGAAGATCTACGGCAAGAAGTGGCTCTCCACCGGCGCCTCCAAGGGCGGGATGACGGCGACGTACTACGAGCGCTTCTACCCGCGTGACATGGACGGCGTCGTCGCCTACGTGGCGCCGAACGACGTCAACAACAAGGAGGACTCGGCCTACGACCGGTTCTTCGAGAACGTCGGCACCAAGGAGTGCCGCGACCGGCTCAACGCGATGCAGCGCGAGGCGCTGATCCGCCGCGAGCCGCTGCAGAAGAAGTACAAGGAGTGGGCCGAGGGCGAGGGCGCCACCTTCAACACCGTCGGCTCCCTCGACAAGGCGTACGAGGCGGTCGTCCTCGACTTCGTCTGGGGCTTCTGGCAGTACTACGGCCAGGACGTCTGCGCCGACGTGCCGGACGCGGCCACCGCGAGCGACGACACCGTCTACGAGACGATCGACGCGTACTCCGGCTGGTCCTTCTACACCGACCAGGGCCTCGACCCGTACACGCCGTACTACTACCAGGCGGCCACCGAGCTGGGCTCGCCCAGCATCAAGCTGCCGCACCTGGACGGCCTGTCCCGCTACGGCTACCAGCCGGCGCGGAACTTCGTGCCGAAGGACATCCCGACGAAGTTCGACCCCTCGGCCATGCGGGACGTCGACAACTGGGTCCGCAAGAACGCGAACCAGATGCTCTTCGTCTACGGCGGCAACGACCCGTGGGGAGCCGAGCCGTTCCGCCTCGGCAAGGGCGCCCGTGACAGCTACGTCCTCACGGCCCCCGGCGCCAACCACGGCGCCCAGGTCGCCGGTCTCGTCGAGGCCGAGCGCACCAAGGCCACGGCCCGCATCCTCGCCTGGGCCGGGGTCGCCGCCCCGACGGCCGAGGCAGCCAAGCCGCTGGCCCGCTTCGACGCCCGCCTCGACAAGCCGGCGGACGACGAGCTCAACCGGGAGCACGGCATCCGTCCGTAGCTCCTGACCGTGGGCTGCGCCCGGCCGCACAGCTGCCGGGCGCAGCCCACGCATGGTTACGTACGCCGGTAGGACAGGCCGTGGCCGACCGGGTACAGCACCCGCTTCGGATCGTCCGCCCGCTGGACGGGGACGGGCAGCCGGCCCTGCGGCCGGGCCCGCCCGGCGATCACCCGGACCGCCGCCCTCAGTTCGACATCGGTCCAGGAGTACGCGGCCAGCGTGGCCCGCTGGCCGGTGAGCTGGGCGATGTCGTACGGGTTGCGGATCGCGACCGTCACCACGGGCACCCCGGTCGCCACGAGCCGGGCGACGAGGGTGCGCTGCGGGCTGGTCGCCGAGACGTTGTACGTGCCGACGACGACCAGGTCCTTGCCGGCGGCGGCCGCCACCGCCTCCTCGATCCTCGCCGCCGTCGGCGTGATCCCGGTGGACAGCGCGGTGGCGGTGAAGCCGAGCGAGGTGAACTCGGCGGCCAGGGTGGCGGTCGGCGGCCCGGTGGTGCCCGACGGGGAGGCCGGGTCGGCGCCCACGACCAGCACCGTGGAGTGGCTGCGGCGGTTCACCGGCAGGAAGCCGCCCTCGTTGAGGAGCAGGGTGGTGGTGCCCTCGGCGATCCGGTCGGCCCGGGCGAGATGGCCCCGGGTGCCGACCGTACGGTCCACTCCGTCGGCGGTGACGTACGGACGGCGGAAGAGCCCCAGCCTGGCCTTGAGGCGCAGGATCCGCAGGATCGATTCGTCGAGCCGGGCCTCGGTCAGTTCGCCGTCCCGGACCGCCTTGAGGACCGCGTTCCAGGCGAGGGCCAGGTTCGGCGGGTTGAGCAGCTGGTCGACGCCGGCCTTGAGCGCGAGGACGGGCACGCGTTCGTCGCCGTACTTGGTCCGTACGCCCTCCATGCCGAGGGAGTCCGTCACCACCACGCCGTCGTAGCCGAGCTGCTCGCGCAGGATGCCGGTGAGGATCGGACGGGAGAGGGTCGCCGGGTCCTCGCTCGGATCGAGCGCGGGGACGACGATGTGCGCGGTCATGATCGAGTCGATGCCGGCGGCGATCGCGGACCGGAACGGCGGGGCGTCCAGCTCCGCCCACTGCTCCCGGGTGTGGCTGATGGTTGGCAGGCCGTAGTGGCTGTCGACGGCGGTGTCGCCGTGACCGGGGAAGTGCTTGGAGGTCGCCGCGACCCCGGCCTCCTGATACCCCCTGACCTGGGCCGACACCAGACCGGCGACGGCCTGCGGGTCGGAGCCGAAGGAGCGCACGCCGATGACCGGGTTGGCCGGGTTGACGTTGACGTCGGCGACCGGCGCGTAGTTCTGCCGGATGCCGACGGCGGCCAGTTCGGCGCCCGCGATCCGGGCGGCCTCGCGGGCGTCGGAGCGGGAGCCTCCGGCGCCGAGCGCCATCGCGCCGGGGACCAGGGTGGCCGGCTCGCCGACCCGGCAGACGATGCCGTGCTCCTGGTCGGTGGAGATGAGGGAGGGGATCGGGGTGGGCTGGGCGAGGGAGGCCCGCTGGATGCCGTTGGACAGCTCGGCGATCTGGTGCGGGTCGCGGGTGTTGTGCGCCCAGGAGAAGTAGATGACGCCGCCGACGTGGTACTTCTCGACGAGTTCGGCGGCGGTGCGGACGCCGATCTCCTTGAGGTTCAGGTCGATGTCGGCCTGGTCGGGGGCGGTGGCGGAGTGGCCGTACACCCGCATGACGAAGAGCTGGCCGACCTTCTCCTCGAGCGACATCCGGGAGATGAGCTGTGCGAGCGCGTGGTCGCCGGTGCGGTCGTCCGTGGCCCGGGCGGGGCTGCTCACGCCGGTGACGGCGGCAGCGGCGGCTGCGGCGGACACCGTGAGAAGGGTGCGTCTGGAGGGGGCGCGGTGGTGCAACTGATGCTCCTTCCGGCCGTGCAGGATGGGGAAGTGGGTGAAGGAAACTTCCAAGGAGCCACGGATAGCCCGAAAGTAACTGCCAGGTCAAGGACCTGAGCAGGAATCGGGTCCTCAGGTCGTCGCGGATGCCACCTGGGGCCAGAGTTCCTGGAGCGTCCGGACGGTCTCGGTGATCGCGGGCCTGCGGGCCGCCCCCGTACGCCAGAGCGCGTGCAGCCGGCGCCTCGGCACCGGGTCGAGGCGGACCGGGGTCACCTCGGGCGGCAAGGCTCCGCGCCCGAGCCGCGGCACCATCGCGATCCCGAGGCCGGCCGCGACCAGGGCGACCTGGGTGTGGTTCTCCTCCGCCTGGTGGACGACGTGCGGCTCGTAGCCGGTGGACCGCAGGGTCTGCATCAGCCAGTCGTGGCAGACCGTTCCCGGCGGCTGGGTGATCCACCGCTGGTCCGCCAGCTCCTCCCGCCGTACCGACTCCCGCGCCGCCAGCGGATGGTCGCGCGGGACGAGGACGTCGCACAGGTCGTCGCCGATCACCGCCTGTTCGAGCCCGGGCGGGGTCGGCATCGGCGAGATGTCCCAGTCATGGGCCACGGCGAGGTCGATCACCCCGCGGGCCGCCAGCTCGATCGAGATGTGCGGGTCGACCTCTGTGAGGCGGGCGTCCAGGGTCGGGTGACGGACCGCCAGGTCGGCGAGGGCCCGCGGCATCAGGCCCCGCGCGGCGCTCGCGAAACAGCCGATCGACAGGCGCCCGGCGGGCAGCCCGCGCCGCTCTTCGAGCCGTACCTCCGCCTCCTCGACGATCGACAGCAACTGCTCTGCGGTGGCGGCCAGTTGATGCGCCTCGTCGGTGAGCCGCACCCCGCGGCCCCGGCGTTCGAGCAGGGTCGTACGGGTCTCCCGCTCCAGCTTGGCGATCTGCTGGGAGACGGCCGAGGGGGTGTACCCGAGAGCGGCGGCCGCGGCGCCGACGGAGCCGTGGACGGAGACGGCGTGGAGGGCGCGCAGGCGGCCGAGATCGAGCATGGACGGACCTTCCGCAGGAGCGTGGAGCGTTCCGTGAATGAAGTGTTACTTCATCCAACCATGAAGGAATCCGTGCTGGTGCTACACGGTCGTGGTGGGTGACGCTCTCCTTCATGCGCCCTGCACACATCGCCCTGGCCGCACTCGTCGCCGCCGTCTGGGGAGTCAACTTCGTCGTCATCGAGATCGGTCTCGACCACTTCCCGCCGCTGCTCTTCAACGCCCTGCGCTTCCTCGCGGCCGCGCTGCCCGCCGTGTTCCTCGTCGGCCGCCCGAGGGTCGCCTGGAAGTGGATCGTCGGCGTCGGACTCGTCCTGGGCGTGGCCAAGTTCGGGCTGCTCTTCACGGGCATGGACCTCGGCGCCCCGGCCGGGCTCTCCTCGCTGATCCTTCAGATCCAGGCCGTCTTCACGGCGCTCTTCGCCTTCGTCGCGCTCGGCGAACGGCCCGGGAGGGTGAAGACCCTGGGCATGGCGGTGGCGCTCGCGGGCATCGGCGTCGCGGCGGCCGACGAGGGCGGCGGGGGCGCCGAGGGCGCGCTCCTCGGCTTCGCGCTGTGCGTGGCGGCGGCGGCCTGCTGGGGCGTCTCCAACGTCCTGACCCGCAAGGCCTCCCCGCCCGACGCGCTCAACTTCATGGTGTGGGTCAGCACCGTGCCCGTCCTGCCGCTGCTCGCCCTCTCCCTCCTCCTGGAAGGACCGCAGCAGGACCTCGCGGCGCTGCGGGGCCTGGACTGGGCCGGGGTGGGCGTCATCGTCTACGTCGCCTGGATCACGACCATCTTCGGCTTCGGCGCCTGGGGTTGGCTACTGCGCCGCCACCCGGCGTCCTCGGTGGCCCCGTTCTCCCTCCTGGTCCCCGTCTTCGGCATGTCCTCGGCAGTCCTCCTCCTCGACGAGTCCGTCTCCCCACTCCGCTGGTGCGCGGCGGCACTGCTGGTGGGCGGCGTGGCACTGACGTCGTTGGCGGGACGAAGGAGCGGGCGCGGGGACGACGGGCGCGGCGGGCGGGCGGGGGAGGAGGCGCCGGTGGCCGCCTCGGGCCCTGCGGTGACCCCGGTGCGGCCCTAGCGGAAGGCGGTGGGCCTGACGGCGGGGCGCCTACCCCCGAGGCCGTGCCGTCGAGGCGCGTACCAGCAGCTCCGCCGGGATCGTCGTCACGCCGCCCGGTGGGGGCTGCTCCGTGCCGACCGCGAGGCGGCCCGCCCGTGCGCCCGCCTCGTGGAGGGGGAGCCGTACGGTCGTCAGGGCCGGGGCCGCGTCGATCGAGAACGGCAGGTCGTCGAAGCCCGCGACCGAGACGTCCTCGGGTATCCGCAGGCCCTGGTCCCGCAGCGCCGCGCAGGCGCCCAGCGCGACGGTGTCGTTGGCCGCGAGGATCGCCGTCAGCGCGGGGTCCCTGCGCAGCAGTTCGAGCGTCGCGTCGTAGCCGGAGCCCCGGTCGTACGGGCCGTGCACCGTCGGCCCCTCGGGCAGCCCCGCCGCCGCCAGCGCGTCCCGGTGGCCCTCCAGCCGGTGCCGGGTCGTCGTCCGGTCCGCCGGCCCCGCCACGTAACCGATCCGCCGGTGTCCGAGCGAGAGCAGGTGCTCGGTGAGCCGCCGCGCCCCCGCCCGGTTGTCGAAGGTGAGCGCCGCGACGCTCGCGTCGCCCGCCACCGGCGGCCGGCCGCACAGCACGATCCGCGTCCCCGCGTCCGTCAGCTTCGCGAGCTTCGCCGACACCGCCGCCACATGGTCCGGATCCTCCAGGGACCCTCCGGTGAGGATGACGGCGGCCGCGCGCTGCCGCTGCAGGAGCGTGAGATAGGTGAGTTCGCGCTCCGGGGAGCCGCCCGTGTTGCAGACGACGGCCAGCTTCTCGCCGCCCGCCCGACCCGACCCCCCTTCGCCGATCGCGTTCTGCGCCGCGCCCGCCATGATCCCGAAGAAGGGGTCGGCGATGTCGTTGACGAGGACGCCGATCAGGTCCGACGTGGCGGCCGCCAGCGAGCTCGCGGGCCCGTTCAGGACGTAGTCCAGCTCGTCCACCGCCCGCAGCACCCGCTCCCTGGTGGAGGCGGCGACCGGGTAGTTGCCGTTCAGGACGCGGGAGACGGTGGCGGGGGAGACCTGGGCACGCGCGGCCACATCCGACAGCGTGACGGTCATCGCGTACCTCCGGGAAGAGTCGGGCGAGTCAGGTGATTCGGGTGGTTCGGGTGATTCGGGCGGTGTTCCGGACAGTGTTCCGGACGGGCGGGGAACGCCGTGGAGAGTCCGGCAGACCCCTTGTCCGGTGTGTTGTCGGCAGGCTAGCGTCTCCGTTCGTAGAAAGCGCTTTCTGTTTGAGGTTCCGTACGTGATGGAGGCACCTTCGTGACACGCCGCAGGACTGTCCGTATCGCCATGAACGGCGTCACCGGACGCATGGGCACCCGCCAGCACCTCGTCCGCTCGATCCTCGCCCTGCGCGAACAGGGCGGCCTCGACCTCGGCGACGGCGCGACCCTCTGGCCCGAGCCCGTCCTCGTCGGCCGCCGGGAGTCCGCGCTGCGCGCGCTCGCCGAGCGTCACGGCCTCACCGAGTGGTCCACCGACCTCGACGCCGTCCTCGCCGACGACAGCGTGGAGATCTACTTCGACGCCCAGGTCACCTCCGCCCGCGCGGAGGCGATCCGCAAGGCCGTCGCGGCGGGCAAGCACGTCTACACCGAGAAGCCCACCGCCGGTGACCTGGCGGGCGCCCTGGAGCTGGCCCGGCTGGCCGCCGACAAGGGCGTCAAGCACGGCGTCGTCCAGGACAAGCTCTTCCTGCCGGGCCTGCTCAAGCTGAAGCGGCTGATCGACGGCGGCTTCTTCGGCCGGATCCTCTCCGTGCGCGGCGAGTTCGGCTACTGGGTCTTCGAGGGTGACTGGCAGGACGCCCAGCGCCCCAGCTGGAACTACCGCGCCGAGGACGGCGGCGGGATCGTCGTGGACATGTTCCCGCACTGGGAGTACGTCCTCCACGAGCTGTTCGGCCGGGTCACGAGCGTCACCGCGCACGTCGCCACGCACGTCCCGGAGCGCTGGGACGAGCAGGGCAAGCCGTACCCGGCGACCGCCGACGATGCCGCGTACGGGATCTTCCAGCTGGAGGGCGGAGCGGTCGCCCAGATCAACTCCTCCTGGGCGGTACGGGTCAACCGCGACGAGCTCGTGGAGTTCCAGGTCGACGGCACGCACGGATCGGCCGTCGCGGGGCTCCGGAACTGCCGCGTCCAGCACCGCTCGGCCACCCCGAAGCCGGTCTGGAACCCGGACATCCCGGCGACCGAACCCTTCCGGGGGCAGTGGCAGGAGGTCCCGGACAACGCCGTCTTCGACAACGGCTTCAAGGCGCAGTGGGAGCTGTTCCTGCGCCACGTGGTCCTCGACGAGCCGTACCACTGGGACCTGTTGGCGGGTGCGCGCGGCGTGCAGCTCGCCGAGCTGGGACTGCGGTCCTCGGCCGAGGGCCGGCGCCTGGAGGTCCCGGAGGTCATGCTGTGATCCGCCTGCCCGACGCGTCCGGCGGCTTCCGCGAGTACAGCCCGCGCCCGCCCCGCACCCCGGCGCCGACCCCGGCCTCCGGGGGCGGCGCCCTGACCTCCCGTACGGTCTTCTCCGCCGCCCATGTCGTCGCCGACCCGTACGCCGACACCACCCCCGACGGGCCGGCCGCCGTCGACTGGGACGCCACGCTCGCCTTCCGCCGCCACCTCTGGTCGCACGGCCTGGGCGTGGCGGAGGCCATGGACACCGCGCAGCGGGGGATGGGCCTGGACTGGGCGGGCGCGGCCGAACTGATCCGCCGCTCGGCGGCCGAGGCGAAGGCCGTCGGCGGCCGCATCGCGTGCGGCGTCGGCACGGATCAACTGACCGGACCCGCCGACCTGGTGGCGGTACGTGAGGCGTACGAGGAGCAGCTCGCGCTCGTCGAGGAGACCGGCTCCCAGGCCGTCCTCATGGCGTCGCGCGCCCTCGCGGCCGCCGCCGAGGACCCGGACGACTACCTCGACACGTACGGCCATCTCCTCCGCCAGGCGAGCGAGCCGGTGATCCTGCACTGGCTGGGGCCGATGTTCGACCCGGCGCTCGACGGTTACTGGGGCTCCACGGACCTGGACGCGGCCACCTCCGTCCTCCTCGACGTGATCGCGGCCCACCCCGACAAGGTCGACGGCATCAAGGTCTCCCTCCTGGACGCCGGGCGCGAGATCGACCTGCGCCGCCGCCTGCCGGAGGGCGTCCGCTGCTACACGGGCGACGACTTCCACTACCCGGAGCTGATCGCGGGCGACGAGCAGGGCTTCAGCCACGCGCTGCTCGGCATCTTCGACCCGCTGGGGCCGCTGGCGGCGGAGGCGGTACGGACCCTGGACACGGGCGACGTCAAGGGCTTCCGGGAACTGCTCGACCCGACGGTGGAGCTGTCCCGCCACCTCTTCCGGACCCCGACCCGCTTCTACAAGACGGGAGTCGTCCTCCTCGCCTGGCTGGCGGGCCACCAGGACCACTTCACGATGGTCGGCGGCTTCCAGTCGGCGCGCTCGCTGCCCCACCTGGCGCGGGCCTACGAACTGGCCGACGGGCTGGGCCTCTTCCCGGACCCGGAGTTGGCGGAGTCGAGGATGCGATCCCTACTGACGGTGTACGGAGTCGAGCGATGAACCCTCTTGCGCGGTTCAGCATCAACCAGATGACCGTGAAGCAGCTGTCCCTGCCGGAGCTGGTGGACACCTGCGTACGGCTCGGCGTCCCGGGCGTCGGCCTGTGGCGGGAGCCGGTCGCGGAGTACGGCCTGGAGGCGACGGCGAAGCTCGTACGCGACGCGGGCCTGACGGTGACGTCCCTCTGTCGGGGCGGCTTCTTCACGACGGCGGACTCGCTCGACGACAACCGCGCGGCGATCGACGAGGCGGCGACCCTCGGCACGGACACCCTGGTCCTGGTCTCGGGCGGCCTCGCCCCCGGCAGCCGCGACCTCATGGCGGCCCGGGCCCGGATCACCGACGCCATCGCCGAACTCGCCCCGTACGCGGGGGAGCGGGGCGTCCGCCTCGCGATCGAACCGCTGCACCCCATGTACGCGGCGGACCGCTGCGCGGTCTCCACCCTCGACCAGGCCTTGGGGATCGCGGAGCGCTTCCCGTCCGCACAGGTCGGCGTGGTCGTGGACACGTACCACATCTGGTGGGACGACCGCGCCCCCGCGGCGGTCGCCCGCGCGGGCGCGGCGGCCCGCATCCACGCCTTCCAACTGGCCGACTGGACCACACCCCTGCCGGCCGGCGTCCTCAACGGTCGCGGCCAGCTCGGCGACGGCACGATCGACCTGCGGCGGTGGCGCGAGCTCGTCGAGACAGCCGGCTACACGGGCCCGATCGAGGTGGAGCTCTTCAACGACGAGCTGTGGGCCCGGGACGGCGTGGAGGTCCTGGAGGAGACGGTGGCGAGATACCTGGAGGTATGACGCCTGCCGGTGACCGGTGCGTCCCAAGGGAGTTGACACATCCTGGGGGTGACGCCAAAGTCCCGGCGGGTGGAAACAAACGATCTTACGCCTCCCGAACTGCGGGTGTGGCAGGCCTTCCCCAAAGGCGCGTCGGTGGACTTCCGTGCGGCGGACGACGCGGACATGGGGCGGGGCGCGGACCGGGGCCCGGAGCGGACCGTCCGGGCCGAGGTGTTACGGGCCCTGCTCCTCAACGGCCCGGTCGAGGAGGGGGAGATACCCGCCCTCAAACTGTCGGGCGCGCGGATCACCGGGGTGCTCGATCTCTCGTACGGCACGATCGACCACGCGCTCTGGCTGAACGACTGCTTCTTCGAGGACGTACCTCTGCTGTACAACTCCCGGCTGCGCCACCTCGACCTGAGCGGCTCCGTCCTGCCCGGGCTTGCCGCCGCCACGGTGCAGGTGGAGGGCCTGGTGCAGCTCACCGGGTGCAGGTTCCACGGGCCGGTGCGGCTCGGCGGGGCGCGGATCGCCGGCGCGCTCTTCATGGACGGCTGTGAGATCACCCCGCCGGACACCGCGTGGCCCGCGCTCCGGCTCGGGTACGCGACCATCGGCGACAACCTGTGGGCCCCCGGGCTGCGGGCGCACGGGGAGGTGCGTCTCACCGGCGCCTCGATCGAGGGATCGGTCACTCTCGACGACGCACGGCTCAGCCACCCGGGCGGCATCGCCCTCGACGGGCAGACGCTCGTGGTGGGAAGCGACTTCCACCTGCGGCGCGTGCAGACACAGGGCTGGATCGGCCTGCGGGGCGCCCGCGTCACCGGGCGGCTCGACCTGTCCTACGCGCACATGTCGAACCCCGGCGACACGGCGCTGCGTGCGGGCAGCTGCACCGCGGGGGAGCTCTGGCTCCGCGAGGGTCCGCCCATGGAAGGCACGCTGAACTTGCGCCGGGCCCAGTTCGAGGTGCTGTTCCTGGAGCCGGAGATGCTTCCCGACGAGGTACTCCTCAACGGCCTCGTCTACACCACGCTCGTCCCGCACGAGCCCGCGGAACGCCGCCTGCCGATGCTGGCCAAGGACGGCGAGGGGTACCTCCCGCACGGCTACGAGCAGTTGACCGCCGCGTACGTCCGTGTCGGCGACGACCAGGCGGCGCGCGTCGTCCAGCTCGCCAAGCTCCGCAGACACCGCCGGACCCTGCCCTGGCCCGGCCGCGTGTGGGGCCACCTCCAGGAGGCGACGGTCGGCTACGGCTTCCGCCCCCTGCTCGCCCTGGTCTGGCTCCTGTCCCTGCTCGCCATGGGCTCGCTCGCCCACGGCCTGCACCCCCCGCGCCCGCTCAAGCCGTCCGAAGCCCCCGAGTTCAGTCCGGTGTTCTTCACCCTCGACCTGCTCCTGCCGGTGATCTCCTTCGGCCAGGAGGGGGCGTTCGCCCCGACGGGCTGGTACCAGACGCTGTCCTACGCCCTCGTCATCGCCGGCTGGATCCTGGCCACGACGGTCTTCGCCGGCGTGACCCGAACCGTCAGCCGCCAGTGACCACCCCCGGCGGGAAGGCGCACCCGCACACCCCCACCCGATGTCCGAGCCCTTCGCTACCTTCGGAGCATGTCCAACCAGGGTCGGGGTCACGGTCAGGCAGTGGTCGAAGGGGTGCTGGAGCGGGTCACGTACGCCAACGAGGAGAGCGGGTACACGGTCGCGCGCGTCGACACCGGGCGCGGCGGCGGGGATCTCCTCACGGTCGTCGGGGCGCTGCTCGGGGCCCAGCCGGGTGAGTCGCTGCGGATGGAGGGGCGTTGGGGCTCCCATCCGCAGTACGGCAAGCAGTTCACGGTCGAGAACTACACGACCGTCCTCCCGGCCACCATCCAGGGCATACGCCGCTACCTCGGCTCCGGGCTCATCAAGGGCATCGGGCCCGTCTTCGCCGACCGGATCACCTCGCACTTCGGCCTGGACACCCTCGACATCCTCGAAGCGGCCCCCGCCCGCCTGATCGAGGTGCCGGGCCTCGGCCCCAAGCGGACGAAGAACATCACGGCCGCCTGGGAGGAGCAGAAGGCCATCAAGGAGGTGATGGTCTTCCTCCAGGGCGTCGGCGTCTCCACCTCCATCGCCGTGCGGATCTACAAGAAGTACGCGGACGCCTCGATCTCCGTCGTCCGCAACCAGCCCTACCGGCTCGCCGCCGACGTCTGGGGCATCGGCTTCCTCACCGCCGACCGGATCGCCCAGGCCGTCGGCATCCCGCACGACAGCCCCGACCGGGTCAGGGCGGGGCTGCAGTACGCCCTGTCCCAGTCGACCGACCAGGGCCACTGCTTCCTGCCCGAGGAGCGGCTCATCTCCGACGCGGTGAAGCTGCTCCAGGTCGACACGGGCCTGGTCATCGAGTGCCTCGCCGAGCTGGCGGCCGATCCCGAAGGGGTCGTACGGGAATCGGTGCCCGGGCCCGAGGGCGAGCCGGTCACAGCCGTGTACCTGGTGCCGTTCCACCGCGCCGAGCTGTCCCTGGCCGGGCAGGTCGGACGGCTGCTGCGGACCCCCGAGGACCGGATGCCGGCCTTCCAGGACGTCGCCTGGGACAAGGCCCTCGCCTGGCTCGCCGACCGCACCGGCGCCTCGCTCGCGCCCGAGCAGGAGGAGGCCGTGCGGCTCGCCCTCACCCGTAAGGTCGCCGTGCTCACCGGCGGCCCCGGGTGCGGGAAGTCGTTCACGGTCCGCTCCATCGTGGAGCTGGCCCGGGCCAAGCGGGCCAAGGTCGTCCTCGCCGCGCCCACCGGCCGGGCCGCCAAGCGCCTCGCCGAGCTGACCGGCACCGAGGCGTCGACCGTCCACCGCCTCCTGGAGCTGAAGCCGGGCGGCGACGCGGCCTACGACCGGGACCGCCCGCTCGACGCCGACCTGGTCGTCGTGGACGAGGCGTCCATGCTGGATCTCCTCCTCGCCAACAAGCTCGTCAAGGCCGTGGCACCCGGTGCCCACCTCCTCCTCGTGGGGGACGTGGACCAGCTGCCGTCGGTCGGCGCGGGGGAGGTGCTCGGCGATCTGCTCGCCCCGGACAGCCCGGTCCCGGCCGTCCGGCTGACCCGCGTCTTCCGCCAGGCGCAGCAGTCCGGCGTCGTCACCAACGCCCACCGGATCAACGCCGGCCAGTCGCCCGTCACCACCGGCCTGCCGGACTTCTTCCTCTTCGCGGAGGACGAGACCGAGGACGCCGCCCGGGTCGCCGTCGAGGTCGCCGCACGGCGAATTCCCGCCAAGTTCGGCCTCGACCCGCGCCGGGACGTGCAGGTCCTCGCTCCCATGCACCGGGGCCCGGCCGGCGCGGGCGCGCTCAACGGACTGCTCCAGCAGGCCGTCACACCGGCCCGCCCCGACCTTCCCGAGAAGCGGTTCGGCGGCCGGGTCTTCCGCGTCGGCGACAAGGTCACCCAGATCCGCAACAACTACGACAAGGGTGCCAACGGCGTCTTCAACGGCACCGTCGGTGTCGTGACCTCCCTCGACACCGTTGAGCAGCGCCTGACCGTGCGGACCGACGAGGACGAGGAGGTGCCGTACGACTTCGACGAGCTGGACGAGCTGGCCCACGCCTACGCCGTCACGATCCACCGCTCGCAGGGCAGCGAGTACCCGGCGGTCGTGATCCCTGTCACCAACAGCGCCTGGATGATGCTCCAGCGGAACCTGCTCTACACGGCCGTCACCCGTGCCAGGAAGCTCGTGGTCCTGGTCGGCTCCCGCAAGGCGATCGCCCAGGCCGTACGTACGGTTTCCGCAGGCAGACGCTTCACCGCCCTGGCGCACCGGCTCGCGGCAGCCAGGTGAGCGGCGGTGTGAAAGACCACCCCGGACTTCCCCGAACGGGGCGAAGGGGGCAAGATGAGCAGGTTGGCGGCACTGAGTGCCGCCAATTGGCCCAATGGTCGACCCCGAGTGCACTCTCCTGAGCCAAATGGGGGATGGTAGAGACAGTCAGGGCACCTCGAAGAAGAGGCACTACGTCGGTGAGGGATGACGTGAGCGACAACTCTGTAGTACTGCGGTACGCGGACGGTGAATACACCTACCCGGTGGTCGAGAGCACCGTCGGCGACAAGGGCTTCGACATCGGGAAGCTCCGAGCCCAGACCGGTCTGGTCACCCTGGACAGCGGATACGGCAACACCGCCGCCTATAAATCCGCGATCACCTACCTCGACGGTGAGCAGGGCATTCTGCGGTACCGCGGCTACCCCATCGAGCAGCTGGCGGAGCGCTCCACCTTCCTGGAGGTGGCGTACCTGCTGATCAACGGTGAGCTTCCCAAGGTCGACGAGCTCGCGGCCTTCAAGAACGAGATCACCCAGCACACGCTGCTGCACGAGGACGTCAAGCGCTTCTTCGACGGTTTCCCCCGGGACGCCCACCCGATGGCGATGCTCTCCTCGGTGGTCTCCGCGCTGTCCACCTTCTACCAGGACAGCCACAACCCGTTCGACGAGAAGCAGCGCCACCTCTCCACGATCCGGCTGCTCGCCAAGCTGCCGACGATCGCGGCGTACGCGTACAAGAAGTCGATCGGCCACCCCTTCGTCTACCCGCGCAACGACCTCGGGTACGTCGAGAACTTCCTGCGCATGACCTTCTCGGTCCCGGCCCAGGAGTACGAGCTGGACCCGGTCGTGGTCTCGGCGCTCGACAAGCTGCTGATCCTGCACGCGGACCACGAGCAGAACTGTTCGACGTCCACCGTCCGTCTGGTCGGTTCCAGCCAGGCGAACATGTTCGCGTCGATCTCCGCCGGCATCTCGGCCCTCTGGGGCCCGCTGCACGGTGGCGCCAACCAGTCGGTCCTGGAGATGCTCGAAGGCATCCAGGCCAACGGCGGCGATGTCGACTCCTTCATCAACAAGGTGAAGAACAAGGAGGACGGCGTCCGCCTGATGGGCTTCGGCCACCGGGTGTACAAGTCCTTCGACCCGCGCGCCAAGATCATCAAGGCGGCGGCGCACGACGTCCTCTCCGCGCTCGGCAAGTCCGACGAGCTGCTGGACATCGCGCTCAAGCTGGAGGAGCACGCGCTCTCCGACGACTACTTCGTCTCGCGCAACCTCTACCCGAACGTGGACTTCTACACGGGCCTCATCTACCGCGCGATGGGCTTCCCGACCGAGATGTTCACCGTGCTCTTCGCGCTCGGCCGCCTCCCGGGCTGGATCGCCCAGTGGCACGAGATGATCAAGGAGCCGGGCTCCCGCATCGGCCGCCCGCGCCAGATCTACACGGGCGAGGTCCTCCGCGACTTCGTCCCGGTCGAGGGCCGCTGACGCAGTACGCGTAACGAAAAGCGCCCCGCCGTCGATCCCCCCACGGGTCGACGAGCGGGGCGCTTTCCATATCCCCGGTGCGGATTCCCCCCACGGGATCCGGGCCGGGCGTCTGCCGGGTTCAGCAGAAGCTACGCGGGTCTGCGCGGTCTGCCGGGGTACGTACGTACGGGAGGGCCGCTCAAAGCTCCCCGGTGCACGTGCCCCGGCCAACGCTTGCCTATGGGACGTCCCCCAAGACATCCCATGAACGTCCCCCAAGACGTTCTTGGCATCGCCCACTTAGACTCGCGAACGGCCCGAATGGTTACCCCCAAATATCTGTGATCTAGGTCTCTTTGTGAAGGTCCTGTGCGTCACGTGTAGGTGAATTCACGTGAAGCGCCGAAGTCGCAGGCTGTTTGTCACGACAAAGACGGACGAAAAGGCCATGGCCAGACCGGCGATCATCGGGTTCAGCAGGCCGAGCGCGGCCAACGGCAGCGTCGCCACGTTGTATCCGAAGGCCCATCCCAGGTTTCCCTTGATCGTCGCCAGGGTCCGGCGGGCGAGCCGGATCGCGTCCGCCGCCACCCGCAGGTCGCCCCGGACCAGCGTCAGGTCGCTCGCCTCGATCGCGGCGTCCGTGCCGGTCCCCAGGGCGATGCCCAGGTCGGCGGCGGCCAGCGCGGCCGCGTCGTTCACGCCGTCCCCGACCATCGCGACCGTCCGGCCCTCCGCCTGGAGGCGGCGGACGACCTCGACCTTCTCCTCCGGCAGAACCTCCGCGAAGACCCGGTCCGCGTCGATGCCGACCTCCGCCGCCACCGTCTCCGCCACCGCCCGACCGTCCCCGGTCAGCAGGACCGGCGTCAGGCCCAGGGCCCGCAGCCGCGTGACCGCCTCCCCGCTGGTCTCCTTCACGGCGTCGGCCACCGTGAGGGCCCCGCGCGCCCGTCCGTCCCAGGCGACCTGCACGGCCCCGGGTTCCGGCACCCCCGGCACCTCGACGCCCTCGGCCTCCAGGAGCGCCGGGCGGCCCACCAGGACGGCGTGTCCGTCGACCGTGCCGCGCACCCCGAGCCCGGGCACGTTCACGAAGGACGAGGGCACGGGCAGCTCGCCGAGCTTCTCCGCGGCGCCCGCCGCGACCGCGCGGGCCACCGGGTGCTCGGAGGCGTGCTCCAGGGCGCCCGCGAGGCGCAGCAGCTCGGCCTCGTCCACCCCCTCGTACGCGTACACCTTCGTCAGCCGCATCCGGCCTGTGGTGACCGTGCCGGTCTTGTCGAGGACGACCGTGTCGACGCGCCGGGTGGACTCCAGGACCTCCGGGCCCTTGATCAGGATGCCGAGCTGCGCGCCGCGACCGGTGCCGACCATGAGGGCGGTCGGGGTCGCGAGGCCGAGCGCGCAGGGGCAGGCGATGATCAGTACGGCGACGGCGGCGGTGAACGCGCCGGTGGTGTCCTCGACCACGAAAAGCCAGGTCAGCAGCGTGCCGAGGGCGATGTAGAGCACGACGGGGACGAAGACGGCGGAGATCCGGTCGGCGAGGCGCTGCACCTCGGCCTTGCCGTTCTGGGCGTCCTCGACCAGCTGGGCCATCCGGGCCAACTGGGTGTCCGCGCCGACCCGGGTCGCCTCGACGACAAGCCGTCCGGAGGTGTTGAGGCAGCCACCGGTGACCGGGTCGCCGGCCGTCACGTCGACCGGGACGGACTCGCCGGTGAGCAGGGACGCATCCACGGCGGAGGCGCCCTCCACGACCGTTCCGTCGGTGGCGATCTTCTCGCCGGGGCGGACGACGAAGCGCTCGCCGGCCCGCAGCTCGGCCACCGGGATCCGTACCTCCGAGCCTCCCCTGAGGACGGCCACGTCCTTGGCGCCGAGCTCCATCAGGGCGCGCAGCGCGGAGCCGGCCTTCCGTTTGGCGCGGGCCTCCAGGTAGCGGCCGAGGAGGAGGAAGGTGGTGACTCCGGCGGCGACCTCCAGATAGATCGCGGAGGAGGCGTCGGCGCGGCCGACGGTGAGGTCGAAGCCGTGGCGCATGCCCGGCATGCCCGCGTCGCCGAGGAACAGGGCCCACAGCGACCAGCCGAAGGCGGCCAGCGTGCCGACGGAGACGAGGGTGTCCATGGTCGCCGCGCCGTGCCGCAGATTGGTCCAGGCGGCACGGTGGAAGGGCAGTCCGCCCCAGACGACGACCGGGGAGGCAAGGGTCAGCGAGAGCCACTGCCAGTTGTCGAACTGGAGGGCCGGGACCATGGCGAACAGGACGACCGGAGCGGAGAGCACGGCGGAGACGGTCAGCCGGCGGCGGAGTGCGGCGAGCTCGGGGTCCGCCTCGTCGGCGGCCTCGCCCGCCGTGTCCGCCGGCTCGGGGGCCGGGGGCGCGGGTTCCTCGGCGGTGTAGCCGGTCTTCACGACCGTCGCGATCAGATCGGCGACGTCCGTCTCCGGCGGGTGCGCGATCCGCGCCTTCTCCGTCGCGTAGTTGACGGTCGCCGTGACGCCCTCCATCCGGTTGAGCTTCTTCTCGACGCGGGCCGCGCAGGAGGCGCAGGTCATCCCGCCGATGACGAGCTCGGTCGTCAGGGTGGTGGGCGCGGGGCTCGGAGTCATGTGCGGTTCCAAAGGAGAGCAGGGCCGTACCGCGTAACGGTACGGCCCTGCGGGGGTGGTGCGGGAGTCTGGCCTCAGGCCTGGCCGACGAGCTCGTAGCCGGCCTCGTCGACGGCGGCGCGGACGGCCTCCTCGTCGAGGGGGGCCTCGGAGACCACGGTGACCTGGCCGGTGGAGGCCACGGCCTTCACGGAGGAGACTCCGGCGATCTCGGAGATCTCGCTGGAGACCGCGCCCTCGCAGTGTCCGCAGGTCATTCCCTTGACCTGGTACACGGTGGTGAGTTCGGTCGTCGTCTCGGCGGTCATGACGGTCTCCTCTTCGAGGGGCGTGCTGGTTCGGGGTCGTACAGGGTCGTACTGAAGCACAGGGTATACCCCTAGGGGGTATGAATTCCAGTCCTCCACCCATCGCGCCGCGCGGACGAGGGGACACCAGGAATGGTAGATACCCGATATGTCGCATTCGGGGACCACGCTCATCCTGATCATGGGTATCGCCGTCCTGGCGCCGCTGCTGGCCTACGGGGTGGGGCGCCGGCTGCCCGTTCCGCTCGTCATCTTCGAGATCCTGCTCGGCATCCTCATCGGCCCGGACGTGCTCGACTGGGCCCGGCCGGACGCCCTGATCGACGGCCTCTCGGAGCTCGGGCTCGCGATGCTGATCTTCCTCGCGGGGTACGAGATCGAGTTCGGGAAGGTACGCGGCGACACGCTCAAGCGGTCGGTGGGGGCGTGGGTGATCGCGCTGGCGCTCGGCCTCGGGGCCGGGATGCTGCTGGGCGACGGGTTCCATCAGGGCGTCTTCATCGGCGTGGCGCTCACCAGCACCGCGCTCGGCACCGTCCTGCCGGTGCTGCGGGACGCGGGCGATCTGCACGGCCGGTTCGGCTCGGTGGTGATGGCCTTCGGCGCGGTCGGGGAGTTCGGGCCGATCGTCGCGATGGCGCTGCTGCTGAGCGGCCGAGGCGCGGCCGAGTCGACGGCTCTGCTCGCCGCTTTCGCGGCGCTGACGGCGGGGGCGGTGTTCTGGGCGCTGCGGCCGAGGCCGCCGTGGTTCGCCACGGTCGTCCGCAAGACCCTGCACAGCAGCGGCCAGTTCGCGGTCCGGTTCGTCTTCCTGCTGCTCGCGCTGATGCTGGGCGCCGCGCAGGCCCTCGGACTCGACGTGCTGCTCGGCGCGTTCGCCGCCGGGATGATCACCCGGCTCGTCCTGACCGGCGCCGCGCCGGAGGCGGGGCCGGCGATCCTGGAGAGGGTGGAGGCCGTCGGCTTCGGCTTCCTGGTGCCGGTCTTCTTCGTCGTCACCGGCATCGAGTTCGACCTGGAATCGCTCCTCGGCGGCGGCCGGACGCTGCTCCTGCTGCCCCTCTTCCTGCTGTTGTTCCTGGTGGTGCGGGGCGGCCCGGTCTGGTTCCTGGCCCCCGGCGACCTCACGCGCAAGGAGCGAGGCGCGCTGGTGCTCTACGAGTCCACGGCCCTGCCGCTCGTCGTCGCGATCACCACCATCGGCGTAGACGACCGGGCGCTGTCCGCGGGCGAGGCGGCGGCGCTGGTGGGAGCCGCGATGGTCTCGGTCCTCGTCTTCCCGCTCGTCGCGCTGAAGATCCGGGCGGGTGCGGGCGAGAAGGTGCTGCCGAAGGAGGCGGTCAGGGGCTCGGAGTCGTGGTGATGGTGGGTGCGGGGCATCCGTCGAGCGCCGAGCCGACGATCGGGTCGAGGTAGCGGAAGAGGACCTTCTTCAACTCGGCGGAGGTGGCGTCCCGCTCCGGCCCCTCGGGCGCCGCGAGCACCAGGGCGAGGCCGCCCTTGAAGACGGCGAAGGTCATGTCGGCGATGAGGGCACGCTCCGCCTGCGGCAGGTCCGGGAGGTAGAGCCCCAGCAGGTCGCTGATGCGCGCCAGCAGGGAGGCGTGCAGGGCATCGTGCTCCTCGGCGATCCGGCCGGGGACCTCGGAACCATGCATCAGGGCCAGGAAGACCGGGTTCTTGCAGTTGAACTCGATCATCGGGTCGACGACGGCGTCCAGCATCTCGGGCAGCGGCAGCGCCAGGTTCTCCGGCGAGAACGCCTGGCCGTGGGCCTCGCGCATCTCGTGCAGGAGACGGTCGCCGAGCTCGATGGCGATCGCTTCCTTGTTGGGGAAGTACTGGTAGAGCGTGCCCGGCGAGACGTGCGCCTCGCGGGCGATCGCGTTGGTGCTGGCCGCGGTGTACCCGGAGGTGCAGAAGACGTTCGTGGCGGCCTGGAGCAGCTGCGCGATGCGGAGCTCGCCACGGGCCTGGCGGCGGCGCGGCCTGGGTTCTTCGGACATGGCTGTCCACAACCTCCTCGACGCGATTGACAAACACGAGAGGTCGCTCGCATTCTTGAGAAACGCGAGCGGTCGCTCGTGTTTGCCAGTTTATGGCAATGGTCGACCCATGCGGCCTGCCGGGAAGCGAGCGCATGGGTCAGGTGAAGGGGACACCGCGTCATGGCCGAAGTCAAGAATTCAGCGCCCGCCCGGGGTGGGGGGTGGACCCGGTTCGTGACGGCCCGGCCGCGCCTGTCTCTGCTGGTCGCGCTCGTGATCACCGCACTCGCCGTCCTCGCGGGCGGGGGCGTCGCCGACCGGATGGGCAGCGGCGGCTGGGAGGACCCGGACGCCGAATCCACGTACGCGACGCAGGTCCTGGAGCGGGAGTTCCCCGCATCCCAGCCCAATCTGCTCCTGCTCGTGGACGCACGCGAGGGCCGGGTCGACGACCCCGCAGTGGCCGCCGAGGCCCGCCGGCTCACGGAGCGGCTCGACGCCGAGCCGGGCGTGAGCGGCATCGGTTCCTACTGGGGGACAGGATCCCCGGCCCTGCGCTCCGAGGACGGCCGGCAGGCCGTGATCGCCGCCCGGGTCGAGGGCGACGAGAAGGCCGCCAGTGAGGTCCTGGACCGGATCGCCCCGGAGTACCGGGGGACGCACGGGCCGGTCGAGGTCTCCGTCGGCGGCCCGCTGGCCGTGCAGCACGAGATGCAGACGGTCATCCAGGAGGACCTGCTGCGCGCCGAACTCATCGCCCTGCCGGTGACGCTCGTCCTGCTCGTCATGGTCTTCGGCAGCGCGATCGCCGCGCTGCTCCCGCTCGGGATCGGGATCGTGGCCATCCTGGGGACGAACGCGGTGCTGCGCGGCATCACGGAGTTCACCGACGTCTCGGTCTTCGCCCAGAACCTCACCACCGCCCTCGGGCTCGGACTCGCCATCGACTACGCCCTGTTCGTGGTCCGGCGGTTCCGCGAGGAGCTCGCCGGCGGTGCCGACCCCCGCACGGCGATCGGCACCACCTTGCGGACCGCCGGGCGGACCGTGCTCTTCTCGGCGCTGACCGTGGCCGTCTCACTCGCCGCGATGCTCGTCTTCCCGCAGTACTTCCTGCGCTCCTTCGCCTACGCGGGCATCGCGGTGGTGCTGCTCGCGGCGGCGGCCGCCCTGATCCTGCTGCCGGCCGCGCTGATGCTGCTCGGGGAGCGGGTCAACGCACTCGACCTGCGCCGCCTCTTCCGCCGCCGGGGAGCCGAGGCCGGTCCCGGCAGCAAGGGCGCCGAGGCCGGGGCCGGGTGGGCCCGGGCGGCGGGGGTCGTGATGCGGCGGGCGCCGGTGTTCGCCGTGGCCACGGCGACCGGCCTGGTCCTCCTCGGGCTGCCCTTCCTCGGCGTGAACTTCGGCACGGTCGACGACCGGCAGCTGCCCACGACCGCCGAGTCCCGCGTGGTCCAGGACGAACTGCGTGACGGCTTCCCCGGCAGCCCCGGCGGCGGGCTCACCGTCCTCGCCGAGGGCGCCGCCACCCCGGAGGCGCTCACCGGCTACCGCGAGCGGATCCAGGGACTCGACGGGGTCGCCCGGGTGGACGGGCCGGTGACGTCCGGCACGGGCGCCGGAGGCCACGCGTACTTCACCGTGGTCCCGGAGGGCGAGGGCGTCGGGGAGACCGCCCAGAGTGTCGTGGGCGAACTGCGCGCCACGCCCGCCCCGTTCGACACCTCGGTGACTGGGGCGGCCGCGGTCCTGGTCGACTCCAAGGACGCCATAGCCGACCGGCTGCCGTGGGCGCTGGCGATCATCGTCGTCGTCACGCTGGTCCTGGTCTTCCTGCTGACCGGCAGCGTGGTGATCCCGATCCAGGCCGTCGTCCTCAACGCCCTCAGCCTGACGGCGATGTTCGGCGCGGTCGTCTGGGTCTTCCAGGACGGGCACCTCTCCGGGCTGCTCGGGTTCACGCCGACCGGCGACATAGAGACGAACCTGCCGGTGCTCATGTTCTGCGTCGCCTTCGGACTCTCCATGGACTACGGCGTGTTCCTGCTCTCCCGGATCAAGGAGGAGTACGACGAGACGGGCGACCACGACCACGCCGTCCGCTTCGGCCTGCGGCACACCGGCGGCCTCATCACCGCCGCCGCCGTGATCCTCGCCGTCGTCATGGTGGCCATCGGCACCTCCCGTGTGACCAACACCAAGATGCTGGGCCTCGGTGTCGCACTCGCCGTGCTGATGGACGCCATGGTGGTCCGCAGCCTGCTCGTGCCCTCCGTGATGAAGCTGACCGGCCGTCTGACGTGGTGGGCGCCGGGGCCGTTGCGGCGCTTCCACGACCGGTTCGGGATAAGCGAGGGCGGGGGCGCGCCGTCGCCCTCGCCCTCACCGGCCCCGGCGGCCGAACGGGACAAGGCGCCCGTCGGAGGGTGACGCGGTCAGTCCCGGCGACTTCGGTTGCCGGGACGTTTGGCCACCCAGGAGCGGATCGTGTCCGCGTACCAGTAGGGCTTACCCGCCTCGACATGGTCGGGCGGCGGCAGGAGGCCGTGCTTCCGGTAGGAGCGGACGGTGTCGGGCTGCACCTTGATGTGTGCGGCGATGTCCTTGTACGACCAGAGCTTTCTGTCCGTCATGCGTGGCACCTCCCTGCGCGCCTCGCAGCGGCGGCGGGGGTGCCGTTCGGGGGAGCTGCGGGGCGGACGCTGGCGATCACTGAGCCTGTGCCCCCTGCAACGACCTCCTCCAACGGGAGGGGAGCGGCTGTCGTACGGCTGTGACGTAGAGCCCGCGTAATGGAGACATCTGTGACGACAGGGGGACGCATGTGACGTAAGTGGCGCACGGTCACATCGGCGTGGCGGGAGGCGTTCCGGGGAGTCCTGGGTTCCGGATTCCTGATTCCGGCTTCCAGGTGCCCCGTTCCCGGTTCCCGTTCCCGCTTCCGCTTCCGCTTCCGCTTCCGGTTCCTAGGCTCCGCAGGAGCGCAGGAAGCGGCGGGTGCGGACCGCGATCGGATAGGGCTTGTCGGGCTCGCACGGGTACATGTCCTGCTCGACTATGGCGAAGAGCTCCACGTCGAGCGCCTGCGCCGCCGCCAGGACGGGCTCCAGGGCGGGCACCCCCGAGGGCGGCTCGCACATCACGCCCCGGGCCACGGCCGGGCCGAACGGCACCTCGTCCTTGACCACCCCGGCGAGGACCTCCGGGTCGACCTGCTTGAGATGGAGGTAACCGATGCGCTCGCCGTACGTCTCGATCAGCTTGACGCTGTCGCCGCCGCAGTACGCGTAGTGCCCGGTGTCCAGGCAGAGGGAGACCAGGTCAGGATCGGTCGCGTCCAGGAACCGGGTCACGTTCTCCTCGCTGTCGACATGCGTGTCCGCGTGCGGGTGGACGACGATCCGCAGTCCGAAGCGGTCCTGGACCTCGCGTCCCAGGCGCTCGGTCAGACCGGTGAGATTCCGCCACTGTTCAGGGGTGAGCGTGCGGTCCTCCAGGACCTCGCCCGTCTTGTCGTCCCGCCAGAAGGACGGGATGACGACCAGGTGCTCGGCGCCCATCGCCTGGGCGAGCGCCGCGTTGTCGGCGACATGGGCCCAGGTCTTCTCCCAGACGGCCGGGCCGTGGTGCAGCCCGGTGAAGACCGTGCCCGCCGAGACCCGCAGGCCACGGCGCGCCGTCTCCTCGGCCAGGACCGCGGGGTCGGTGGGCAGATAGCCGTACGGGCCGAGCTCGATCCACGCGTAACCGGCGTCGGCGACCTCGTCGAGGAAGCGCTGCCAGGGGACCTGGTGGGGATCGTCGGGAAACCAGACACCCCAGGAGTCAGGGGCGGAGCCGATACGGATACGGGTCAGCGGCGACGGCTTCGTCATGGAAGCCACCTTGACCGCGCCCCGAACGACGCGTCAAGGAGCTCGTCCGAATGTAAGGACATAGCGTTGACAGCGTTCGGGGCGGGCGGCTAGACCTGGGTGCGGGGCGAGGTGAGAGGTGGCGCGCGTGGATGCGGAGCCGGAGCCGTACGAGCTGATCACGATGGGGCGACTCGGGGTGGACCTCTACCCACTCCAGGTCGGCGTTCCGCTCGCCCGCGTCGAGACCTTCGGGAAGTTCCTGGGCGGCTCGCCCGCGAACGTCGCCGTCGCGGCGGCCCGGCTCGGCCGGCGGACGGCCCTGGTGAGCCGGACCGGGGCGGACCCGTTCGGGGAGTATCTGCACGAGGAGCTCCGCGGGTTCGGGGTCGACGACCGGTGGGTGACGCCTGTGACGGCGTACCCGACACCGGTCACGTTCTGCGAGATCTTCCCGCCCGACGACTTCCCGATCCACTTCTACCGGCAGCCCCGGGCGCCCGACCTGGAGATCCGCCCGCAGGAGCTGGACCTCGGGGCGATCCGGGCGGCGCGGGCGTTCTGGGTGACCGGGACGGGGCTGAGCGTCGAGCCGAGCAGGGCGGCGACGCTGGGCGCGCTGCGGGAACGGGGCGGTGCGGAGCTGACCGTCCTCGACCTGGACTGGCGGCCCGCTCTCTGGCCCGACCCGGCCGAGGCGGGACCGCTCTACCGCGAGGCCCTGGGCACGGCCACCGTCGCCGTCGGGAACCTGGAGGAGTGCGAGGTCGCGACGGGGGAGCGCGAGCCGTACGCGGCGGCCCGCGCACTGCTCGCGGCCGGGGTGCGGCTCGCGGTCGTCAAGCAGGGCCCCAAGGGCGTCCTCGCCCTGACCGCCGACGGGCTGAGCGCCGAGGTAGCGCCCCTGCCGGTCGAGGTGGTCAACGGCCTCGGCGCGGGCGACGCGTTCGGCGGGGCGCTGTGCGACGGGCTGCTCGCCGGCTGGGACCTGGACCGCACCCTGCGCCGGGCCAACGCGGCGGGCGCCATCGTGGCCGGCCGCCTCGCCTGCTCCCCGGCGATGCCCTACGCCGACGAGATCGACCGGGCCCTCGCGACGGGTTCGGGCACGAGCGCCCCCACGGGCACGGGCACCGCCTCACCCGGCCCCGGCACGCTCCCGGAGCGCACCCCATGACCCACCACCCTGCCGACTCCTGGCGTACCCGAGCGGCCCACCGCCGCGCGAGCGGCCCGAAGCCGGCGCCCGCGCCCGCGCGTGCGGAACCACCACCGCCCGCGGGCAGGGAGGCAGCCGCCACGGACGCCCCTCGCGGAGCCGCCGGATCCGGGAGCACCCTCGCCGGAATCGGGGCGAACCCCGGAGCCCCCGTCACCTCGGACGCCCCCGAGGCGCCCACCGCCCCCCAACCGCCCACCACCCCCGACCCCCTCCGTCGTGTCGCCCACCCCGCGCCGCCGAGGCGGTTCGCGTCGGCCGTGCCCGTCGGCCCGGCCCTCGAACCCGTCGACGTCGAGTGGCTCGTCGACGTGCGGGCGCGGCGGCCCGAGGCCGTGGTCGAGGCGGCCGGGCGGCGGCGGAGGCGGCGGGTGTTCCAGGAGCGGGACCGGCTGCTGATCGTCGCCGCCGACCACCCCGCCCGAGGCGCCCTCGGCGTCGGAGCCCGGCCGTACGCGATGGCCGACCGCGCCGACCTCCTCGGGCGGCTCCGGCTCGCGCTCTCCCGGCCCGGCGTGGACGGCGTCCTCGCCTCCGCCGACATCCTCGACGACCTTCTCCTGCTCGGCGCCCTCGACGACCGCCTCGCCGTCGGCTCCATGAACCGCGGCGGTCTCGCCGGCGCCTCCTTCGAGCTGGACGACCGCTTCACCGGTCACCGCCCCCAGGACCTCGCCCGGCTCGGCCTCGACGCCGGGAAACTCCTGCTGCGGATCGACCCCGACGACCCCGGTTCGCTCGCCACCCTCCACGCCGCCGCCCGGGCCGTGGACGAGATGGCCGACGCGCGGCTGCCCGTCTTCATCGAGCCCTTCCTCTGCCACCGCGACCACGACGGCAGGCTCCGCAACGACCTCTCCGCCGAGGCCGTCATCACCTCCCTCGCCGTCGCCTCCGGCCTCGGCGGCACCTCCGCCTACACCTGGCTCAAGGTCCCGGTCACCGACCGACCCGAGGACATGGGCCGTGTCCTGGCCGCCACCACCCTGCCCACCGTCCTCCTCGGCGGAGACCCCGGACCGGGGCCGGACGCGCAGGACGTCACGTACGAGAAATGGCGCCGCGCGCTGCGGCTGCCCACCGTCCGGGGCCTCGTCGTCGGCCGCGCGCTGCTCTATCCCGAGGACGGCGATGTGGCCAAAGCCGTCGATACCGCTGCGCGCCTCCTCCGGGAGACGGTAGGAAGGAGTAAGCACGCGTGAACGATCTCCATCTGCCCGCCGGGAGCGCCTCCCACGGGCCGTACACGCTCCACGTCGACCCCGACCGGGCAGGCTGGGGGCACTCCGCACTGCGCGTCCTCGCACTCGGTCCGGGAGCCACCCACCTCCTGGACACCGGGGACAGCGAGTGGATCGTGCTTCCGCTCACCGGCGGCTGTACGGTGCACATCGACGGCCAGACGCTTCAACTCCTGGGCCGCGAGAGCGTGTTCGGCGGAGTGACCGACTTCGCCTACGTGCCCCGCGACGCACGGGTCCAGATCGCCTCCGGTGCGGGAGGCCGCTTCGCTTTGGCAGGAGCGAAGTGCGAGCGACGACTCCCCGCCCGCTACGGCCCCGCGCCGGAGGTACCCGTCGAGGCCCGCGGCAGCGGCAACCAGGCCCGGCAGGTGCGGAACTTCGCCGCCGCGGGTGTCTTCGAGGCGGACCGCCTGATCGCCGTCGAGGTGATCACCCCCGGCGGGAACTGGTCCTCCTACCCGCCGCACAAGCACGACGAGCACCGCCCCGGCGTCGAGTCCGAGCTGGAGGAGATCTACTACTACGAGATCGCCGGCGACGGAGTCGGCTACCAGCGGATCTCCCCCTCCCGGCCCGGCGGCGCCGACCTCCTCGCCGAGGTCCGCACCGGCGACGCCGTCCTCGTGCCCGACGGCTGGCACGGGCCCTCGATCGCGCAGCCGGCGCACGACATGTACTACCTGAACGTGATGGCCGGCCCCGGACCCGACCGGGAGTGGAAGATCTGCTTCCACCCGGACCACACGGAGGGATACAGGTGAGGTCAAGGTGATCACTCTGACCGTCGCGCAGGCGCTGGTACGGTTCCTCGCCGCGCAGTACACCGAACGCGACGGCGTCCGGCGCCGGTTGACCGCCGCGACCTGGGGGATCTTCGGCCACGGGAACGTCGCCGGGATCGGCCAGGCCCTCGTCGAGTACGCCGACGACATGCCGTACCACCAGGGCCGTAACGAACAGGCCATGGTGCACGCCGCCGTCGGCTACGCGCGCCAGTCCAACCGGCTCTCCGCACACGCCGTGACGACCTCGATCGGTCCCGGCGCCACCAACCTCGTCACCGGCGCCGCGCTCGCCACGATCAACCGCCTCCCGGTCCTGCTCCTGCCCGGCGACACCTTCGCCACCCGCCCCGCCGACCCCGTCCTCCAGCAGCTCGAAGTCCCGTACGCCGGTGACGTGTCGGTCAACGACTGCCTGCGGCCGGTCTCCGCGTACTTCGACCGGATCACCCGCCCGGAGGCGCTGATCCCGGCCGCGCTCGCCGCCGCGCGCGTCCTCACCGACCCGGCGCAGACCGGGGCCGTCACGCTCGCGCTGCCGCAGGACGTCCAGGCGGAGGCGTACGACTGGCCGGAGGAGTTCTTCGCCGAGCGGATCTGGCGGGTGCGCCGACCGTCACCGGACGAGGACGAACTCGACGCGGCGGTCACGGCGATCGAACGGGCGGCCCGCCCGCTGATCGTCGCGGGCGGCGGGGTCAAGTACGGCGGAGCCGAGGAGTCACTCGCCGACTTCGCCGCACGGACCGGCATCCCGGTCGCCTCCACCCAGGCGGGCAAGGGCTCGCTCCGTCACGACCACCCGCAGGACGTCGGCGGCCTCGGCCACACCGGCACCGCCGTCGCCGACCACCTGGCCCGCACGGCCGACGTGGTGATCGGGGTCGGCACCCGCTGGAGCGACTTCAGCACCGCCTCCGGGACCCTCTTCGGCCACCCGGACGTGCGCTTCGTCAACCTCAACGTCGCCGCCTTCGACAGCCACAAGCTGGCCGCGCTGCCGCTCGTCGCCGACGCCCGCGAGGGCCTGGAACAGCTCCACTCCCTGCTGGAGCAGCACCACGTCGCCGACCACTACGTGCGCGAGTACGCGGAGGAGAAGCTCCGCTGGGAGGCCCGCGTCACCGCCGCCTACGCCGCACCGGACGAAGGCGCCCGCCCCACCCAGGCCCAGGTCCTCGGCGCACTCGACACTGTGGTCGACGCCGGCGACATCCTGATCAACGCGGCCGGCTCGCTCCCGGGCGACCTCCACAAGCTCTGGCGGGCCCGGTCCTCGGACCAGTACCACGTCGAGTACGGGTACTCCTGCATGGGCTACGAGATCCCGGCGGCGATCGGCGTGGCGCTCGCCGCGCCCGAGCGACCGGTCTGGGCGCTGGTGGGCGACGGCACGTATCTGATGAATCCCACCGAAATCGTCACCGCCGTGCAGCAGGCGCTGCCCATCAAGGTGGTGATCCTGCAGAACCACGGGTACGCCTCCATCGGAGGGCTCTCCGAGTCCGTCGGCGGCGAGGGGTTCGGCACCGCGTACCGCTTCCGGGCCCGGGACGGCGGCTTCACCGGCGCGCCGCTCCCGGTCGACCTGGCGGCCAACGCGGCCTCCCTCGGGATGCGGGTCCTGACCCCTCGTACCGTACGTGACCTGCGAGAAGCCCTCGCCGACGCGCGGGTGTCGACGGTTCCCACATGTGTCTATGTGGAGACCGAAACGCCCGACACTGTGTCGGGCGCGCCCCCTGCCCAGGCATGGTGGGATGTGCCCGTGGCCGAGACCTCGACCCGCCCGTCGGCGGTCAAGGCCCGGGAGGAGTACGACCGGCACGTCACCGCCCGACGCCGCCATCTCTGAAGGAGCACGTAATGACGAAGACCGTCCACCACTGGATCGGTGGCAAGACCGTCGAGGGCACGTCGGGCAACTGGGGCCCGGTCACCGACCCGGCCACCGGCGCCGTGACCACGCAGGTGGCGCTGGCCTCGGTCGAGGAGGTCGACGCGGCGGTGGCCGCCGCGAAGGCCGCGTTCGAGACCTGGGGCACGGCGTCCCTCGCGCAGCGCACGACGATCCTTTTCAAGTTCCGCGCGCTGCTCGACGCCAACCGGGACGCGATCGCCGAGCTGATCACCGCCGAGCACGGCAAGGTGCACTCGGACGCGCTGGGCGAGGTCGCCCGCGGTCTGGAGATCGTGGACCTGGCGTGCGGGATCACCACGCAGCTCAAGGGCGAGCTGTCGACGCAGGTCTCGAACCGGGTCGACGTCGCCGCGATCCGTCAGCCGGTGGGCGTCGTCGCCGGCATCACGCCGTTCAACTTCCCGGCCATGGTGCCGATGTGGATGTTCCCGATCGCCATCGCGTGCGGCAACACCTTCATCCTCAAGCCGAGCGAGAAGGACCCCTCGCCGTCGCTGAAGATCGCGGAACTGCTCGCCGAGGCGGGCCTTCCGGACGGCGTCTTCAATGTCCTCCACGGCGACAAGGTGGCCGTGGACCGGCTCCTGGAGCACCCGGACGTCTCGGCGATCTCCTTCGTCGGCTCGACCCCGATCGCGCGTCACATCCACGCGACGGCCTCGGCGGCCGGCAAGCGCGTCCAGGCGCTGGGCGGCGCGAAGAACCACATGCTGGTCCTGCCGGACGCGGACCTGGACGCGGCGGCCGACGCGGCCGTCTCGGCGGCGTACGGCTCGGCCGGTGAGCGCTGCATGGCGATCTCGGCGGTCGTCGCGGTCGGCGCGATCGGCGACGAGCTGGTGGAGAAGATCCGCGAGCGCGCCGAGAAGATCAAGATCGGTCCCGGCAACGACCCGACCTCCGAGATGGGCCCGCTCATCACGGCCGTCCACCGCGACAAGGTCGCCTCGTACGTGAAGGGCGCGGCCGACGAGGGCTGCGAGGTCGTCCTCGACGGCACCGGCTACACGGTGGACGGCTTCGAGGACGGCCACTGGATCGGCCTGTCCCTGCTGGACAAGGTCCCGACCACGGCGAAGGCGTACCAGGACGAGATCTTCGGCCCGGTGCTGTGCGTGCTGCGCGCGGAGACGTACGAGGAGGGGGTGGCGCTCATCAACGCCTCGCCGTTCGGCAACGGCACCGCGATCTTCACCCGTGACGGCGGCGCGGCCCGCCGCTTCCAGATGGAGATCCAGGCGGGCATGGTTGGCGTGAACGTGCCGATCCCGGTGCCGGTGGGCTACCACTCCTTCGGTGGCTGGAAGGACTCGCTCTTCGGCGACCACCACATCTACGGAAACGACGGCGTCCACTTCTACACCCGCGGCAAGGTCGTCACCACCCGCTGGCCCGACCCCTCGGAGGCCCCCTCGGGCGTGGACCTGGGCTTCCCGCGCAACCACTGACCCCCTCCCGTCGCTCTCCCGACCCCCGCCGGCTCTGTCCGGCGGGGGTTTCCTGCTGTGTGGCGGCATCCGAACGGGCCCCGCGCGCGGCCCGCGCGGGCATGGACATGATCGCGCCACGCGGTTCGGATATCGGACATCGCTCTCCGCGTTTTTGGCCATTCTCGTTGACGCGCCTTCGGGATCGTGGCAAGAATGTCGCCGCATCAAAACGGTCTCGGCACCGACCTGAAAGATCGACGACCGTGCACGTATGAACGACCGTTCAGAGATCGACCACCGCACACTGAATCAGCACGGATGCTTCCGGAACCGCCTGCACCGGTCCGGAAGCAAGGGGGATTCCACGCATGGCGATTCACTCATTTCCGGTCCTCGGCTACAACGACATCCTTTCCGGAGCCATAGGGCCCGACCAGGTCCTGGAAACGCTGGCAGCGAACAGCTACTTCTATCTGACCGATCTCGACCAGGCCATATCGCCGCAGCTGTTCAAGGACCTTCAGCACGTCTCGCGCGATTTCTTCGACCTTCCGACGGAATCGAAGATGCGGCACTACATCGGCGACTCGGACAACCACCGCGGCTACGTCCCCGTCACCGAGAAGGGCGCGTACAGCGACGAGAGCATCCGGGCGTACGAGGCCTTCGACATCGGCTACGACTGCGACCCGCTGCCGCCGGACCGCAGCCTCGGCTTCGAGCTCGTGGGGCCCAACCGGTACCCCGACGACGTCGACGGCATGGCCAAGACGCTCCAGTCGTACTACGAGGCCAACTTCCGCATCTCCCGTCACATCCTGGAGCTGGTGGCGCGCGCCGCCCAGCAGGACACGGAGTACTTCGAGCCCTGGATCACGCGCCCGGCCTCGCAGCTGCGGCTGATCCACTACCTGGCCAACGACGTCCTCGTCCAGCGCGACGACACCACCATGGGCGCGCACACCGACTACGAGCTGTTCACGCTCATCCACCAGACCTCGCCCGGACTCCTGGCCTACGATCGCGCCACCGGCTCGTGGCGCGACATGCCGGTCTTCAAGAACACCCTGCTCGTGCTGGTCGGCGACATGCTGGAATTCCTGACCGGGGGACGCCTGAAATCCCTTCTGCACCGAGTCGCCACGACCGGCGAGGAACGCTACAGCTTCCCGTTCTTCATGAATCTCGACTTCGAGACCGAACTGAGCGTCCTGCCGGCCTTCGGAAAGAGCGACGAACGGATCGTCGTCGGTCATCATCTGCTCGGCCAGCTCTACCGAGACTTTCCGTACATCAAGAAGCGTGTCGATTCCGGACAGTGGCCGGTGGACTTCGAGATCCCGGACCGCAACGTCTTCGAGCAGCTCTGACCGGCTTCGACACCCAGGAGAACTCCTTCATGCAAGGACTGCGTGGAAAGAACGTCCTCGTCACCGGCGGAGCCAGCGGAATCGGCCAGGCCGCGGTGCAACGATTCGTCGAAGAAGGCGCGCACGTCGCAATCTTCGACCGCAATGAGTAGGCGATCGAAAAGACCCGGGCGGTCATCCCCGGGATCGAGACGGCGATCGCCGTGGACGTCTCCGACGACGTCGCGGTGGCGGAAGCCTTCCGGGAACTGGACAGCACCCTTCCCCGGCTCGACGTACTGATCAACAACGCCGGCATCAGCGTCCGGCACGAGAGTTTCCGCACCATCACGCCCGCCCAGTGGCGCGAGGTGATCGGCACCAACCTCAACGGCGTCTTCTACGTCGCGAGCGAGGCCGTGCGGCGGATGACCGAAGGCGTGATCGTGAACATGTCCTCGATCAACGCGCTCGCCTCCTTCCCGCACTACGCGGACTACAACGCCTCCAAGGCGGGGATCCTGGCGCTCTCCCGCACGATGGCCGACGAACTCGCGCCGCACATCCGCGTCCTCGCGCTCTGCCCGGGCGCGGTGCTGACGCCGATGCAGGAGGCGGAGTACACCGAGGAGATGTTCCGCGAGGTCAACGCGAACATCCCCCTGGGCCGGCACGCCGACCCCTCGGAGATCGCGGCCTTCCTGGCGTTCCTGGCGTCCGACGACGCGCGTTTCATGACCGGCCAGCACTACATCGTCGACGGCGGCGAGACTGCGAGGGCAGCCCTGTGACACGTACCGACACCCCCATGACGACCGTCGACATCTCCTCGTGGTCGGACGTGGTCCGGCGCTACGCGGAGCTGAGCAACCCGTACCGCGAGTTCGAGCGCACGGCGACGTTCGCCGAGAAGGCGATCACCGAACTCGACCACGAGGACATCCGCACCCTGCTCGACTTCAAGCGGAACGGCGCTCCCGGCGGCCGACTGCTCATACGCAACGCCCCGGTCGACCCCGATCTCATCCCCACCACGGAGTCCACGTCGGAGATCGAGGACGGCAAGGGCACCTACTACAGCGAGTTCACGCTGATCATGCTCGGCAAGCTCCTGGGCGAGCCGTTCAGCTACAGCCAGGAACGCAACGGCGCGATGATCCACAACGTGCGCCCGGCGAAGCACAACGAGGCGAACATATCCTCGGACAGTTCGGCCGTCGTCCTCGATCTGCACAACGAGAACATCTACCACCCGCTGCAGCCCGACTACCTGATGCTCAGCGGGCTACGGAGAGACCCGGCCGGCGTCGCCAAGACGCTCGTGATCGGGGTGGACGAGATCCTGCCGCTGCTCGAGCCGGAGGACATCGCCACGCTCGGCGAGTTCCAGTTCCGCACGAGCGTGGACTACAACTTCGGCAACAGCGACGCCGAGCGGGGCAACGGCCCGCTGATCCGCGTGCTGTTCGGCAACTCCGAGTCGCCCATGATGGCGTACGACGACGAGTACATCGCCGGCACCAATCCCGAGGCCCAGGCCGCGCTCGACCGACTCCGCGCGATCCTGCACGAGCAGATGTACGAGGTGGATCTCGGTCCCGGAGAGATCCTGCTGCTCGACAACCTCAAGACCGTGCACGGCAGGACCGCCTTCAAGGCCCGCTACGACGGGACCGACCGCTGGCTGCAGCGGCTGCTGGTGACGCGCGACCTGCGTCGGGCGGAAATGCTGCTCGGGGAGACGCACCGAACGGTGTCTTGGAACTACAAGCCGGGGATGTTCTATGGGTATGTCGACTACCGCTGAACGCGGGCCGGACATCGAGAAGAAGACCGATCGGGTCGCCCTTCTGGCGATCTTCTCGATCCCGCTCATCTGGGGTATCGGCTTCCCCCTGACGCACAACGCCGTGGCCGTGGTCGACCCCGGTCTGTACGCGTTCGCACGCTCGCTGGTGGCCACGGTGGCGATCCTGCCGTTCGCCCTTCCGGTCGCCCTGCGGGCCAACCGCACGGCGGTCCTCGGCGGCCTGGTGATCGGTCTGTTCAGCGCGCTCAACATCATCAGCCAGAGCTACGCGCTGCACTACCTCTCCTCGGCGAGCACCGCGTTCTGCGTGACGATGAGCATCGCGTTCATCCCCTTCGTCATGCCGCTGCTCGGACAGGGGCGGCCGTCGAAGATGGATCTCGCCTCCGTCGCCGTCGGTATCGTCGGCGCGCTGATCGTCCTCGGCCCGGATCTCGACGACCTGTCCGTCGGCTATCTGTGGGGCGGGGCCGCCGCCTTCGCCATCGCCATGACCATCTGCCTGATCGGGAAGCTGACCTCGGGTCCGGGAGAGGTCGACCGACTGGCGCTGGGCTTCTACCAGATCCTCTTCGGGACCGTCGCGCTGCTCTACTTCCCCTTCCAGCGCGACCTGGAGCCCCTGACCCACACCAATGTGTGGATCGCGATCGTCTTCATGGGCGTCATGTCGACCGCCCTGGCGATCTATCTCCAGACCCGCTTCCAGCGGCGCGTCGGCAATGCGCGCACCTCCGTGATCTTCAATCTCGACCTGGTGTTCGCGAGCCTGTTCGGCCTCGTCAACCGCGAGGGCCTGAGCCTGTCACAGATCGTCGGCGGCGCGGTCATCTTCCTCGCCTCGATGCTCGAAAGCACCCGGGACATGCTGCGCAAGATGTTCCAGAAGCCACGCGACGAGAAACGGCCCGGCTGAGCCGGCGAAATTCGATGGCCCCCGGGGCGCGCGCTCGCGCACCCTGGGGGCCATGTCTGTTGTTCCGCCGAAGTACCAGATCCGTGCCCTGTACACCGAGACGACCGTGACCGTCTACCAGGCCTACGACCCCGCCATCGGCCTCCCGGCTGTCCGTGAGGGGCGGTTTCCGTCCGCCTGGAAGCGGGAGCGGATGACGTGGGTCAAGCCGTCGTTTCTTTGGATGATGTACCGGTGCGGGTGGGGGCTGAAGGAGGGGCAGCAGACCGTGCTCGCCGTGGAGATCCGGCGCGAGGGGTTCGAGTGGGCCCTGCGGAATGCGTGTCTGTCGCACTACGTGCCCGGGTTCCATGCCGATCAGGCCGGCTGGAAGCGGGAGTTGAGGCAGGCGCCCGCGCGTGTGCAGTGGGATCCCGAGCGGGATCTGCGGCTCCAGGCGCTGCCGTACCGGTCCCTGCAGCTCGGGCTCGCGGGGGAGGCGGCGCGGTTGTATGCCGACGAGTGGATCGTGGGGATCACGGACGTCACGCCGCTCGCGCACGAGGTGCATGGGCTCGTGCGCGAGGGGCTGATCGACCGGGCGATGGAGAGGGTGCCCGAGGAGCGGGTGTATCCGGCCGGGGCCGACGTCCTCGGGCATCTCGTCGGCTAGAAGAGCGAGTGCAGCAGCCGGTTCGGGGAGCCGGTGCGGGCGTCCTGGACCTTGTTCGGGGTGGCGTTGTCGGTCAGGGCCTTGCTGACCTGGGACGGGGTGGCCGTCGGGTTCGCCGCGAGGTAGAGGGCCGCGACGCCCGCCGTGTGCGGGGTCGCCATCGACGTGCCCGAGATCGTGCTCGTCGCCGTGTCGTTGTCCTTCCACGCCGAGGTGACCGAGACGCCCGGCGCGAAGAGGTCCACGCACGTGCCGTAGTTGGAGAACGACGCCCGCTTGTCGGCGGAGTCCGTCGCGCCGACCGTGATCGCCTCGGGGACCCGCGCGGGGGAGTAGTTGCAGGCGTTCGCGGGCCAGCCGAGGATGTTGCCGTTGCCGGCGGCGACCGCGTACGTGACGCCCGAGGCGATCGAGCGCTTCACCGCGTTGTCCAGCGAGGTGTTCACGCCGCCGCCCAGGCTCATGTTGGCGACCGCCGGCTTGACCGCGTTGGCCGTCACCCAGTCGACGCCCGCGATGACCCCGGCCGTCGTACCGGAGCCGGTGCAGTTGAGCACGCGTACCGCCACCAGCTTCGTGCCCTTGGCGACGCCGTACTTCGCGCCGCCGACCGTACCCGCGACGTGCGTGCCGTGACCCTGGCAGTCCTGGCCGTTCTGGCCGTCGCCCACCGTGTCGGTGCCGACCCGCGCCCGGCCGCCGAACTCGCTGTGCGAGGTGCGGATGCCGGTGTCGATGATGTACGAGGTGACGTTCGACGCGGTCGTGCTGTACGTGTAGGTCGTCGACAGCGGCAGGTTGCGCTGGTCCACGCGGTCCAGGCCCCAGGTCGCGCCCGGCTGCGTCTCCGCCATGCGTACCGTCGCGTTCTGCTCGACGTACGCCACGCGCGGGTCGGCCGCCAGTTCGGCCGCCTTCTGCCGGGACATGCTCGTCGAGAAGCCCTGGAGGACCTTGCTGTACTGGTGCTTCGGTGTGACGCCCAGGTCCGACGCGCGCGTCGTGCCGTCCTTGAGGACGACGATCCAGCTGTTCTCGACGGCGAGGGAGGCCGGGGCGAGGCGTAGATCTCCGACGACGGGCGCGCTGGTGGCCGTGGGGGAGGCCACGAACTGCAGGCCGGCGGCGAGCGCGAGGACGGGCACGAGCGCGACGGCTCGGCGGGGTATTCGGGTCATGTGGTGGGGCACCTGAACCTCTCGTTGTCCGGGTGTTACCGGAAGTACGGGCGGGTGGTGCGCCTCAGAGTCTCGTGTCGGCAGGGGGCGTACAAGAGCGTGGGGCCTCCCCTCACCGGTCCTTCACCTCGAACTCCCAGGTCAGCATGGAGAACTCACCCTCGTCCCGCGCCCCCGCCGACCGGTACGTCCGCAGTGCGGCCTCGTTGTCCGTATCCACGCCGACCCACGCGTCGTAACAGCCCCGCGCCCGCGCCTGAGCCACCAGCGCCTCCGTCAGCGCACGCCCCACGCCCCTCCGCCGGTACGCCTCGTCCACCGACAGCTCGTACAGGCACAGCTCCACCCCCTTGTCCGGGTGGAGCATCTCGATCCCCGACACGAACCCCGCCGGGAACCCGTCCTCCGCGTACGCGATCAGCATCAGGTGCCCCGGTGCCGCCAGGAACGCCTCCGCCCACCTGGCCCTCGGCGGACCGTCGTAGAGGTGTTCCGCCGCCAGCAGTTCGGACACCGTCGTCGCCCGCCTGATCTCCATCCACGACCCCTCGCCTCGGCCGGCGCATACCGCGCCTGGTGTACGGGACGGTACGGCGTACGACTCCAGGAGGCCGCCGATTTCCGCCCGCGGGCAGCCGAGACGCACGGACGGCCCGCCTACGCTCGACACCATGCCATTCCGACTTCCCCGGTGGGCCGCGGTCACGGCCGCCCTCGCCGTGCTCGCGGGCGCCGGTACCTGGACCGCCGTCGCCTCCGACGAACCACCGCCCGTGCACCGCGCGGACCAGCTGCTCGACATGCCCGGGGCGCGGATCGACACCTCCTACTTCACCTCCGGCGCCGCCTCCGACCGCAGGCCCGCGGTGCTGCTCGGGCACGGTTTCGGCGGCTCCAAGGACGACGTCCGCGCCCAGGCCGAGCAACTCGCCCGCGACGGCTACGCCGTCCTGACCTGGTCGGCGCGCGGCTTCGGCGCCTCCACCGGGCGGATCGGCCTCAACGATCCCGCCCACGAGGTCAAGGACGTCCAGCGGCTCATCGACTGGCTCGCCCAGCGCTCGGAGGTCCAGCTCGACAAGGCCGGAGACCCGCGCGTCGGCATCACCGGCGCCTCCTACGGCGGGGCGGTCTCGCTCCTCGCCGCCGGGTACGACAGCCGCGTCGACGCCATCGCCCCCCAGATCACGTACTGGAACCTCGCCGACGCCCTCTTCCCCGACGGCGTCTTCAAGAAGCTCTGGGCCGGGATCTTCTTCTCCGCGGGAGCGGACAGCGGCAGGAACGCCGACGGGTGCGGGCGCTTCACCGCCGAGCTGTGCGGGATGTACGAGCGCGTCGCCGTCTCGGGGACCCCCGACGCCGCCGCCCGTACGCTCCTCGAAGCCCGCAGCCCCTCCGCCGTCGGGGACAGGATCAAGGTCCCCACCCTGATCGTCCAGGGCCGGAGCGACTCCCTCTTCCCGCTCACGCACGCCGACGCCATGGCGAAGACGATCGGCGCCAACGGCGCGCCCGTCGCCGTCGACTGGATCTCCGGCGGCCACGACGGCGGCGACCGCGAGACCGACCGGGTCGAGGCCCGGATCGGCGCCTGGTTCGACCGCCATCTGAAGCAGGACAAGGACGCCGACACCGGGCCCGCGTTCCGCGTCACCCGCACCGGCGGCGTCAACTCCTCCGACGGCGAGGCGCAGCTGCGCGGGGCGACCTCCGACCGCTACCCGGGGCTGGCGGGGGGCCCGCTCTCCGTCGCCCTCGACGGCGGCCGTCCGCAGTCCTTCGCCAACCCCGCGGGGGCCAACCCGCCCGCCATCTCCACCGTCCCCGGCATCGGCGGCGGGCTCTCCCAGCTCTCCTCCTTCGGCGTCGGCCTCGCCCTCGACTTCCCCGGCCAGTACGCGCGGTTCGACGCGAAGCCGCAGGCGGAGCCGGTACGGATCACGGGCACGCCGACCGTCCGCGTCAAGGTCACCTCGGACAGCCCGGACGGCTCGGCCGTCCTCTTCGCCAAGGTCTACGACGTCGGGCCGGACGGGCGCCGACAGGTGCTGCCCGCGCAGCTCGTCGCCCCGGTCCGTGTCGAGGACGCCGCCAAGGGCCGCAGTGTCGCGCTGACGCTGCCCGCGATCGACCACGAGATCGAGGCCGGTCACCGGCTCCGGCTCGTGCTCTCGGCCACGGACCTCGGCTACGCCTCGCCGGCCGCCCCGGCCACGTACACCGTCGCCGTCGAGTCCCCGCTGACCGTGCCGACGGCGCCCGCCGTGGCGACCCAGGCGGCCGCGCTGCCCTGGTGGGTGTGGGGCCTGCCGCTCGCGGGCGCGCTGATCGCCGCCGCGCTGCTGCTGACCTCCCGGCGCCGGACCGCGGCCCCCGCCCCGGACCCCGAACTCGCCGTCGTACCCCTGCAGATCACGGGCCTGACGAAGAAGTACGCCAAGTCCTCCGACCGGTATGCCGTACGGGATCTCTCCTTCCGGGTCGAGCAGGGCCAGGTCCTCGGCCTGCTCGGGCCGAACGGCGCCGGAAAGACCACGACCCTGCGCATGCTCATGGGCCTGATCACGCCCGACGACGGGGAGATCCGGGTCTTCGGGCAGGCCGTCCGCCCGGGCGCCCCGGTCCTCTCCCGGGTGGGCGCCTTCGTGGAGGGCGCGGGCTTCCTGCCGCACCTCTCCGGGCGGGACAACCTGGAGCTGTACTGGAAGGCCACCGGCCGCCCCGCCGAGGACGCGTACATCGAGGAGGCCCTGCAGATCGCCGGCCTCGGCGACGCCCTCGCCCGGGCCGTACGGACGTACTCACAGGGCATGCGGCAGCGGCTCGCCATCGCCCAGGCCATGCTCGGACTGCCGGATCTGCTGATCCTGGACGAGCCGACCAACGGCCTCGACCCGCCACAGATCCGCGAGATGCGGGACGTGATGATCCGGTACGCGGCCGAGGGCCGGACCGTCATGGTCTCCAGCCACCTCCTCTCGGAGGTCGAGCAGTCCTGCACCCATCTCGTGGTGATGGACCGCGGGCAGCTCGTCCAGGCCGGGCCGGTCGGCGAGATCACCGGCGCGGGCGACACCCTGCTGGTGACGCTCGGGGAGCCCGTCCCCGACCCGCTCGTGGACAAGATCGGCGCGCTGCCCGGGATCGGCTCGGCGGTACGGACCGAGGGCGGGCTCCTGGTCCGTCTCGACGGCGCCGACCCGACGGCCCTGATCGGCGAACTCGTCCGCCTGGACGTGCCCCTGACCGGTGTGGGACCGCACCGGCGCCTCGAGGACGCGTTCCTGACCCTGATCGGAGGAGGATCCGCATGAGCACGACGACCGCTGAACCGGCGGAGCTCGTGGAGACCGCCCCCGGCTACCGGGCGCGGCGCACCCTGCCGCTGCGCGTCGAGGCCGTGCGGCAGCTGAAGCGGCGCCGCACCCTGGTCATGGGCGCGGTGCTCGCCGCACTGCCGTTCATCCTGATCGTCGCCTTCGCGATCGGCGGCGAGCAGGACGGCGACGGCGGCAACGGCCGGATCACGCTGATGGACACGGCGACGGCGTCGGCGGCGAACTTCGCCGCGACCTGTCTCTTCGTCTCGGCCGGTTTCCTCCTCGTGGTGGCGGTGGCTCTGTTCTGCGGGGACACCGTCGCCTCCGAGGCGAGCTGGTCCTCACTGCGCTACCTCCTCGCGGCACCTGTGCCCCGGGGCCGGCTGCTCTGGTCCAAGCTGGCGGTGGCGCTCGGCTTCAGCGCGGCGGCGATGGTGCTGCTGCCGCTGGTGGCGCTGATCGCGGGCACGTTCGCCTACGGCTGGGGGCCGCTGAAGCTGCCCACCGGCGGCGCCCTGCCCGCCGACGAGACCCTGCCCCGGCTCGCGCTGGCCGTCGCGTTCATCTTCGTCTCCCAACTGGTCACGGCGGGCCTCGCTTTCTGGCTGTCCACGCGCACCGACGCCCCGCTCGGCGCCGTCGGTGGAGCGGTCGGTCTGACGATCATCGGCAACGTCCTGGACGCCGTCACGGCGCTCGGCGACTGGCGCGACTTCGTGCCCGCGCACTGGCAGTACGCCTGGGTGGACGCCCTCCAGCCGCACCTGGAGTGGGGCGGGATGGTGAAGGGCACCGCCATCTCGGTGACCTTCGCGGTGGTCCTCTTCGCGCTCGCCTTCCGGGGCTTCGCCCGCAAGGACATCGTGTCGTAGCCGCGCACGGCGGTTCCGTCCCTGCCGCGCGCGGCGGATCCGTCACAGCCACCCCCTTCGAGGCCCCTTGCCCCCCCCGCCGGAACCGGCCCGGGGGGCCCCGGCGGGGCAACCCACGCCGCCGCCCGGGCGGGTCGGTGGCCCCCGCAAGGCCCGGGCGGGCCCGGGCCGCGCGGGGGGGGTTGAGGGGC